>DATBML010000304.1:0-8429 GCA_036554885.1 Desulfuromonadales bacterium | reverse complement strand
CCGACGGAATCGACCGCATGCGGCCAGATCGGAATGGCGATGGAAAGGGCGGCACTCTCATGAAGGGTATCGTCGGGAGAGGCTTCGAACTTGTTCGCTGGAGCGGCCAAGACGCTTATGGAGGTTTTCCAGGAGGAGGGTTCATATTCGCTGATTGTCCGCTCGGAACCGAAACCGACAATCCCCCGGCTCATGAAAACGATGCCGAGAACCAATGGCAAGGCCACATTGCTGATGAAATGCAACAGAACGCCACGGCGGCGCCCCCAGACCTTCTTCATCGCCGTCAGGCGGGGGAACTCCCGGCTGGCTATCAGCCGTAGCAGGGAGACGACAACCACATACAGGGCGAATATCCCCATGGCCAGATGCAGATTCATGTGCCACCTCCATGAATCGCGGCGCCACTTTTGTCTACCCCGGCGCCATTGTATTAAAAGTATAGTGAATTTTTTGTTTCCTGCAAACAGGGAAATCAGATTAAAAAAGCGCCACCCCTTTCCGGAATGGCGCCGAGGATTACAAAATCAGCCAGGGGTCACATTTCAGTCAGGAAATGCTTCTCGTAAAGATCCTCCAGCGCCTGCAGATGGCGACTCTCGTCGTTGGCAATCCGGTTGAACAACACCGCCATGGGCGCCCCCGCACATCCCTGGCTCATGCGCCGGTAGAAGTCGAGAGATCCCTTTTCCAGATGGATGGCGTAGGCCAGGGCCTGCCGGGCATCGGCGTCCGGCCCCAACTCCTTCTTTTCGAGGATATAGCCGAGATTCATGGTGGGCATCGGCTGGTCAAGCGTGTGCCCCTCCACATGCCCTTCCACCAGTGCACGCTCCAACTGGTGCTTGTGTTCGAGTTCATCCAGGGCCGCGTCCTTGAGAACCTCGCGCGCCGCCTTGTTCTTCACCCGGCGCAGTGCCTGGAGATAGTGGCGGAAGCCCTCGTTTTCCATCTGGACGGCCATCTCGACGGCCGCTTCGAACGTATAACAGACTTGTTCCTGGTTGCTCATCGGTAACAACCTCCTCTCAATAAATCACAATATACCCGTGTTTTTCAGCAATCCGGGAAATCTCGAGGACATCATCGATATGATAGTTCGAGCCATCCAGGGTGAAAAAGTAGCCGCCGGCAGGGTCTTCCTTGGCCATGCCGATCAGATATTCGAAGCTGGCGGTTTTTATCGTCTCCATTGCCTCAATCCGTCTGAACAAGGGTTCGCTAAGAATAGCACTGTTGACTACTAGTTATCATACCAGGGAAGAATCCACAAGAGGACCATCATCCAACCCGTCCAACCTACATCGCCGGTAGCCCGTCAAGTAGCCTCCTTGACCCGGCTGCGCAGATAGCGACGGATGCAGTTGCGGGCACGGGGAGTGACGGCCCACTCCAGCCATTTGGGGAGAACCTCGGGCCTGGCGCAGCGCTCGATGGCGACCTGGTCGCCGTCCATGAGCCGTGCCTTGAGATGGCGGGTCTTGCCGTTGATGCGCGCCCGACTGGCGTACAGGCCGAGTTCCTCATGGATGTCAAAGGCGAAATCGAGGGCACTGCTCCCCTCGGGGAGGGTGCGGGTTTCACCTCGTGGGGTATAAACCTGAATCGAGGCCGATGCGAGCCGCAGGCTCTCGGTGTCGAATGCCGATTCCCCCTCGAGCAGGGAATTCATCAGGTCCTGGAAACTGGCCTTGCGAAACTCGAAACCGGGAGCAAGCACGCCGGCCTCGTTGAAGCGGGCGAGCTTGCGGGTGGTAATTTCGACCCGCATGCGGTTCTCGCCGGCCTGCACCGTTGTCTTGAGCGCCTGGTAGCCGAACTGTGACGGCACATTGAGGTGGTCGCGCAGTTTTCCCGGGATGGGGGGGTAAATACTGTGCAGAAGACCGAGGGCGAGATAGGCGTCCATGGTTCTGTCGACCTGGATCTCCAGCGTATAGAGGGTAGAGAACCCGCGGCTCATCGACTGGGCGGCGGCAATCGAAAAGGGGCGCCAGCGGTCCCGCAGTCGGGCGGAAAGTTTCTGGTGTTCAAACGTCTTGTGAACTTCGTCGCGGATCTTTCGCAAACCGGGATCGACCTGCTGCTGCAGAGTCTGAACTGCATGGCGGTAGCGGCTGGCACGACGGGGATAGAGGATTTTGATGGAGAGCGCCTCGAGTTCCGAAGCGACCTGGCCCATGCCAAGACTCCGGGCCAGCGGAACATAGACGGTGCGCGTCTCCTCGGCAATCAGCGTCTGCTTTTTCGGGTTGAGGGCGCTGATCGTCTCCAGGTTGTCCATGCGATCGCAGAATTTCAGACAGAGAACCCGCACATCGTTGACCGCCAGCAGCAGCTGCTTGCGGTAGGTTTCGGCCTTGAGGGCGTCACGGCTGAGCTTGTCATCGGCTGCCTTGGTCAGGCCGTCTACCAGCTGGGCAGTCTCCGTGCCGAACTCCTCCTGGATTTCATCAAGGGTCACCGGCGTGTCTTCCACCACGTCGTGCAGGATGGCGGCAATGACAGAGGGAAAATCCATCCAGTACCGAGCGGCCAGATGCGCTACCCGCAGAGGATGGTAGAAGTAGGCCTCTCCCGACTTGCGGAACTGCCCCGCGTGCGAAGTACGGGCCAGTTCGAAAGCCGCCTGCAGGCGGTCGATCCCGTCGTCAAGTTCCTTCTCGCTCATCCCCCCGCCATGATGAGTCACCAGAAGTTCCATGATTTCGTTGATCAGCCGCTGTTCCCGACGAGGGTCGTCGGTTGCAGCTCGCGCGCTCCGCTGCGGGCTGGCGGATTCATCAGTAGAAGGAGACGTTTGCATCATGCTTTATCTTAGATGAGAAGAACATCGTCATCAAGCCTGATTTCGCTCGATTGACAATGTCGGCCCAGGTTCTACGCTATAAATGGAATAGCGTATACCCGGGAGAACATCGCCATGAGAGAGCAGAGGCTGGAAACCATCAGAAAGCGCCTGATCGGACTGCGCGAGGACCTGCTGGCGGAAGTCAGAAGCAAGAACGCGGAGGCGGCAAGCCTGAGGGACGAGGGAGTCGCCGACGTCGCGGACCTGGGGCTCACCGACAACCTCAGCGAACTACTGCATCTGCTCAGCGACAGCAAGCGCGAAGAAATCATGAACATCGACGAAGCGCTCGAACGCCTGCGCCAGGGCCGCTACGGCCAGTGCCTGGGGTGCGGGGAGCAGATCGACATCGAGCGGCTTGAGCTGCGCCCCAACACCCGTTTCTGCATCGACTGCAAAACAAGGATGGAAAAGGCGGAAAACCTCAAGGCCGGCCCCGGCAAAGGGACGCTGTAGAATTAACGACATTCCTCCTGCGTCAATTCTTATTGCCGTCCAACCCTGCCTCTACCCCGGCGGCCAGGTGAAATCACGGCCGCCAAGCAGATGGAAATGGAGGTGCCAGACCGACTGGCCGGCCCCTTCGTTGCAGTTGTTGACGATGCGGAAACCGTCCTCGGCAAACCCCAGATCATGCGCAAGCTTCCCCGCGACCTGATGGATGTGGCCAACCAGTTCGTTATCGGCGGTCGTCAGGTCGAGGGTTGTGCGGATATGCTTTTGCGGAATAAGCAGATAGTGGTGCGGCGCCTGGGGATTGACGTCCTCCACGGCTACCACTTGCTCATCCTCATAGACGATTTTACCGGGGATTTCCCGGCTGATGATTTTACAAAAGATGCAGCTGCCCGTCATCGTCGCTCCTTTCCTGAGTCCTGGATGGTTTTTCGGTCGTTTCCGTTGCCAGCGAAATCGTATGCCAGCGCTCGCGGTTCGCCCGTTTGCGCAGGGATTCATCGCACGAGAGCAGGATCACCTGCTGATCGCCGGCAAGCCGCTCCAGCAGCTTGACTATGTCGGCCAGCCGCGGCAGGTCGAATCCCGTCAGGGCATCGTCAAGGATGAGCGGCAGACGCCGACCGCCCGTCAGTTGCCGCCCGAGAATCAGTCGGAGGGCCAGACAGAAGCTTTCTGTCGTCCCCCGGCTGAAGTGCTTCAGGGGGTGCCACTCCCCATCCATGCCGCGAAGGGACCAAACCTCTCCCTCGTCAAGACGAACCGCAGTGTAGCGGTCCGCCGTCAGCATCCCCAAAGTCTGGCCGATATCGGTGGCCAGCTGTGCAAGCTCCGGACGCGGGATACTGCCGTCAGCGGCAGGGGATGTGGCAGACGGCCGCCTGGCCAGTTCCGATTCGCGCCGCCTCAACGCCTCCCCTTCCTCTTCGATCTGCCGCAACGATTCCCGCAGGCTTTCCCGTTCTGCTGCCTGGTGGGTGAGTTCCTGCAGTTTTGCCTCCCGGCTTTTCAATCTTTCTCCCAGCGCCGCAAGGTCTGATTCGGCAACGGCAAACTCCGCACCGCTGATGGGAAGGTGACCCTCGGGAGCAATCATCGTCGATGATTCTTCCGTCCCGGCCGAATTCCGGCCTGCCACCACTTCCAAAGCTGCCGGATTCTCGTCGGAGACCGCCGCCCCCAGGGCGCTTTCCACTTCGGCCAGCTCTTGTTGGAGACGCAGATGCCGCTCCAGATTCTTCTGCATCCGCACGATCTCCACCGCCGACGGCGACAGGCCGACCCGGGAGAATCTATCATCGAGACCGGCCAACCGGGCCTGAGCCTCCTCCCGGCGCTCTTCCAGCACCTGGAGCGGCCCCTTGAGACGGCTACGCTCATGACGCTCCTGGCCAAGACGCCAGAAGTAGATTGCCCAGCCGACGGCTGTCGCCAGGGTACCGGCCGCCAGCCCCGCCATCAACCAGGCGGAATGCGACCAGGCCAGAGCAGCGACAACCAGGGCTGAAAGCAGAGTCGTCAACGCCGCCGGCCGCCAGGATGGGGCCGGCCGTTTCAAGAGCTGCTGTCGCAGGTCGGCGGCCTCCTTCTGGATGGCGATCAGCTCCTGGCGGATTTCATCGGCCTGGACCAGAACGCCTGGCAGGTCTCCCGGCATTTGCCGCGGCAAACCGGTCTTTGCCAGCTCCCGCTCCAACTGCTGCCGCCGGGCTTCGAGGTCCGCAGCCGGTGCCGGCTCCCTGTGGCGGCCAACCACCGGCGAGACGGTTTTCGCTGTCTCCCCGAGCACCCTGCGTGCCTGCGCCAGGAATTTTTCTCCTTTGGCAAAATCGACGCGATCCGCTTCGATCGAAGCTTCCAGAACGGCTATCTTCCCGGGCAGTTCACTCCCCTCGGCAAGAGTTTTACGGGTTTCAAACCAGAGTCTTTCCAACTCGGCCAACCGCCGTCGAACCGCCTCGATTTCGCCTTCGACTCCAGGGTCCGCGGGCCGTTCGCGGCCAATCTTCTTCGCCAGCAGAGACTTGGCCACTCCGGTTCCACCTTCGGCTGCAAACCGGGTTGCGTACCCTTGCTCGAAAAACAGCCCGAAACGGAACAGCTCTTCCTCGGCAAGGCCAAACAGCCGCAGCAGCTCTGCCCGATACGCGGCTGATTCTGCCGTCTCTTCCCGAAAAGCAGCCTTGCCGCTGAAGTGGTGCAGCGAATGCCCCTCGGCGTCGGTCTCGTTGAGCGTGATCTGTCCGGTGAGAAAATCGCGCTCGATGCGCAGGATACGGCCCGCCTCTTCGAACACCAGTGCCGCAACCCAGTTGCCTGCACTCCCTGCCCAGGGTCTGAATCGGTCGCCGTCGGGTGTCCCGAACAGTATGAGGGGGATGGCCTCCGCAATGGTTGATTTTCCCGATTCGCTTGGTCCGCTGACGAGATTGAGGCCGCGCCGGAAGTCGAAGGTGCAATCCTCGAATCGACCGAAATGCTTCAGCTCCAGTCGACGCAGAATCATCGATCGCCTCCATCGCGAAATTTCCAGACATGCTCCCGACGCCAGTCCCACCAGGTGCCGTCGACGGTAGCGGTCAGGGTTTCTCCGGTAATGACCAGAGTCAGCGAGGGTCGTCTGGTTTCCCCGGAGAGATTGAAGAAATCGCGCCCGGCAGCTTTCCCGGCAATGTCGTCGAGGGTACCGGTCACCACCTCCTCACCCGGCAGGCCGAGACGATGCAGAATGGCGATCGGCACGCTTTTGCCATAACCGGCCCTGAGCTGGGCCGCCAGTTCCGGCAATGGGATATTATTCATGTAGATGAGCAGGGTCACCCCGGGGGCGGCGAGATCCTGCAGTGTCAGAGCGCCCTCACCCTCGCCGAGAGTGCGCGGTGAGGTGATTACCGCCCGGGTGCAGACGTCGGGCAGATCGAGAGTCTTTTTCAGCCGTGCGGCGGCCGCGTTCGCTGTCCCCACCCCCGGAATCACCACGGCCCGCTCGCCCAGTGCGTCGACCAGCACCTGGAAGGGCGAGTAGAAGGTGAGATCGCCGGGCACCAGGAATGACACGTTCCCCCCTTTGCACAGGGCATCGACCCTGGCGAGCAGTTCTTCGAAGTAGAAATCGAAGGGGACGAGGACCGTCTTGCCCTCCAGATGAGCGGCGAAGGTCTGCTCGAAAGGGGTGGGGGCGAAGACGGCGTGACACGTCGCCAGCAGCTGAGCTCCCCTAAGCGTGAGCAATTGCGGATCACCCGGCCCGGCGCCGATGAAGAAGACCCGGTTCATGCGTCGGCCCCTTTGCGCAGATGGATGAGAAACTCGCGGTTCCCCTTCGGCCCGAGAATGGGACTCTCGGTCACGCCGAGAACCCGGCAACCCAGGGTTCGCGCGGATTCCGTCACTTTCTCCACCACCAGGAGATGCTTGCGGGCATCGCGGACCACGCCGCCCTTTCCCACCTCCCCCTTGCCCACCTCGAACTGGGGCTTGATCAGGGCAACCACTTCGGCGTCGGCGGTCAGCAGATCGAGAGTGGACGGCAGGACCTTGTCAAGCGAGATGAAAGAAGCGTCGATGACCGCCAGCGACGGCCGCTCACCGAGTCGATCGGACGTCAGCTCACGGATGTTGGTCCGCTCCAGATTCACCACCCGCGAATCTTCACGAAGCTTCCACGCCAGCTGGCCGTAACCGACATCGACGGCATAGACCCTGACGGCACCGCGCTGCAGCAGGCAGTCGGTGAAACCTCCCGTCGAGGCACCGACATCGACAGCGACCCGCCCGGTCACCTCGATGGCGAACTCGTCCAGTGCTTTTTCCAGCTTGAGGCCGCCACGGGAGACGTAGGGGATGTCCTCCCCCTTGAGACGAATCGCCGCGTCGGCCGCGACCTGGGCGCCGGCCTTGTCGACGGCGTGGTCGTCGACAACCACCTTGCCGGCCAGAATCAGGGCCCGCGCCCTCTCCCGGGACGGCACCAGGCCACGTTCCACCAGCAGTTTGTCGAGGCGGTCTTTTTTCAACGGACAACATTCTTTCGAGTGGGAATCTGGCACAGAAAAAGCGGCTATAGACTATCACAGGGGGGGGAGGGCGGCAACCGTTTTGCATGGCCGCGGCGCCTGTCATTTCCACACGGCATAGTATACTGCCTATGAGCAATCAATTGCTGTCTCCGTAGGTCGGGCCGCATCAGATCAGACGGATCCGACCGATCGGACTTATCCGACCGATCGGACGCGGCCCGGTTGGCAGGTCATCTCGATGAGAGCGAACCCTTGCAGTAAGACATCGGTAATTTTCAAAACAAGGCGGATGCTGCTGCTCGCGTCGACACTCCTGCTCATATTTCTGTCCCCCTGCGCCGCCCTCGCCGCTGAAGAGTCCGCCGAGTTCCGGCAGGCGCGCGAGCTGATGGTCCGCACCCAACTGGAGCGGCGGGACATCTCCGACCCGGCGACGCTGCAGGCGATGCGTCGCGTCCCCCGCCACAATTTCGTCGCCGAGTCCCTTATCGGCGATGCCTACGCCGACCGGCCGCTCCCCATCGGCCATGGCCAGACCATCTCCCAGCCCTATATCGTCGCCTACATGACCCAGGTCGTCGCTCCCAGGCCGGGCAAGCGCGTCCTCGAGATCGGCACCGGTTCCGGCTACCAGGCGGCGGTGCTGGCCGCAACCGGCGCCGATGTGTTCAGCATCGAAATCATCCCGGAGTTGGCCGACAGCGCCGCCGAGCGCCTGCGCCGGCTTGGCTTCGAGACCGTCCGGGTGAAATCGGGGGACGGCTACTTCGGCTGGGCGGAGCATGCCCCCTTCGACGCCATTGTCGTCACCGCCGCCGCCGAGTTCATCCCGCCTCCCCTGTTGACGCAGCTCAGAGACGGCGGCCGGATGGTCATCCCGGTCGGCACTCCCTTCTTCGTCCAGACCCTCATGCTGGTCGAGAAGCGCGGGAGCGAGATCACCACCCGCAGCCTGATGCCGGTGCGCTTCGTCCCCTTCCGGAGAGCCGAATGAGCCGGCCGCTCCCCCGGGTGCACCTGGCGGTGGCACTTCTTTCGGTCGCCGTCATCGCCCTGCAGCTGGTGCTGATGCAGATCCTCTCCATCACCCAGTGGCACCACTT
>DATBML010000209.1:0-4531 GCA_036554885.1 Desulfuromonadales bacterium | reverse complement strand
GACTACTACAAGTTCCTGTTCATTGCCAAGGGCGGCGGCAGCGCCAACAAGACGATGCTCTACCAGGAGACCAAGGCGCTGCTCACCCCCGAGAAACTCGAGAAGTGGCTCATCGAGAAGATGAAGTACCTCGGCACCGCTGCCTGCCCCCCCTACCACATCGCCTTCGTCATCGGCGGCACCAGCGCCGACTCGGTGATGAAGACGGTCAAGCTCGCCACCGCCAAGGAACTCGACGGGCTGCCCACCAAAGGGAATGAGCACGGCCAGGCCTTCCGCGATCTCGAACTTGAAGAGAAGCTCCTTGCGGCCGCCAACAAGCTCGGCATCGGCGCCCAGTTCGGCGGCAAGTACTTCGCCCACGACGTCCGCGTCATCCGCCTGCCCCGCCACGGCGCCTCCTGCCCCGTCGGCATGGCCGTCTCCTGCTCGGCCGACCGCAATATCAAGGCGAAGATCACCCGCGACGGCCTCTTCGTCGAGGAGATGGACCGCAACCCCGGCCGCCTGATCCCCGACCAATACCGCGGCAAGCACGAGCACGGCGTCAAAATCGACCTCAACAAGCCGATGAAGGAGATCCTTGCCGAGCTGACCAAGCACCCGGTCTCCACCCCGCTGCTGCTGACCGGCACCATCGTCGTCGGCCGCGACATCGCCCACGCCAAGTTCAAGGAGATCCTCGACAGCGGCAAGCCGCTTCCCGACTACCTGAAGAACCACCCGATCTACTACGCCGGCCCGGCCAAGACCCCCAAGGGCAAGGCCTCCGGCTCCTTCGGCCCGACCACGGCCGGCCGCATGGACAGCTACGTCGACCTGCTGCAGGCGAACGGCGGCTCGCTGATCATGATCGCCAAGGGGAACCGCTCCCAGCAGGTGACTGACGCCTGCAAGAAGCACGGCGGCTTCTACCTCGGCTCCATCGGCGGCCCGGCGGCGGTGCTGGCCGAGGAGAACATCAAGAAGGTCGAGTGCATCGACTTCCCCGAACTGGGGATGGAGGCGGTCTGGAAGATCGAGGTGGAGAACTTCCCGGCGTTCATCCTGGTGGATGACAAGGGGAACGACTTCTTCAAGCAGCTCGGTCTTTAATCGGATCGGATGAGAGACGAAGCCCCCGGTTCGCAGATGCGGCCGGGGGCTTTTGTCTTGGAGATGCTCCGCTCTTGGTTCAGTCCGCGTTCGAACCAGCCTGCTGAAAGGAGTCCATTCGATGGAGATGACTGAGACGAATCCCGCCGCGCTCGCCACTGGGTTGCAGAGGATCCGCCGGCGCCGTTGGTACGTCTGGGGGCTGATTCTCATCTATCTGCCGTTCATGGTGATGGCCGTCGGCGTTCTACCGTCCCCCGCCGCGGCCGGCGCAGCCTTCGCTGGCTGGTTCGTCGTCCTGTCCGCCGCCGTGATGGCTGCCGCACTCGCCCGCTGTCCGCAATGCGGCAACCGCTTTCACCTGCAGGGAATGACCCTCGCCCCCACCCGCCGCTGTCTGCACTGCGGACTCCCCCTCACCGCCGACCGGCGCAGCGCCTGAAGGGCCAGGCCATAAAAAAGCTGCTGAGGCCGTACCCTACTGCAGCAGCTCGATATGGTCAGGTCACAACCAGGGGGCAGGCTTCCAACTCGTCAACTTTTCCCCTCATCGCAGCCAGTTTCAGCCGGGGGCCCGCATCATCCCTCGCCCGGTCGACCAGCCGCCGGACGGCGGAGCTGATCCTTCTCACATCCCTCCCGGTCGCCTAGCCGGCTTCCGTCAGGGTGGGAAGTTTTTAGGGGTCACGTCTGCACTTTTTATGAATTAAAATTTTCCGGCTGCCGGCGTTAACCTGGTGGATCAAATGCGCTGAACCAACTTCGCTGGTCCCGGCCGGCCGCCGAGTGACTTTCCTTGCTCGTCCAAGGACAAGTAACCAAAGGAAGGACGGTCGCCTGGCGGCGGGCACTTCTGTTGCGGGAGGCGTCTGTTTCTGCCACCGGCGCTGCAACTGAGAGCCGGATCGTCTTCACTGGTCACAATTGCGAGCCGGAGTGGATCATTCAGCAGGGTTGCGCGGCTGTTGCAAACACCGGCGCTGCGGGTTCGGGAAACCACGCTTCGCGACAGGGCCGGCGGCAGCCCGGCAAAAAGTTTCCTCTCAAGGTGGCACTGCCGCAGTTAAATTCGCCACCGACCGCAGAAACCTCCAGTCGACCGCGACAGAAGTGCCCGCCGCCAGGCGAAAGCCGATTTTTGCTTACTTTTTGGCGGCCTGCAAAAAGTAAGGCGTCCGGCGGGACGCGACCCGCCGATTTTGCAGTTACGCATTACCAAGAATGGAACTCCCCCACCACCTCGCAGAGGGCGAGGTAGGCGCTTTCCAGCTGCATCAGCTTGATCGCCAGCCGCTCCTGGTGGATACAGTCGAGCCAGCCGCCGCCGGCCGTCCTGTCCTCCATCCATCATCCACACCATGCAGCCGGTTCGCAGGTATCTTCCTCTTCCACTCCGGACCCGCCAGAGAGCTGCCATTCCAAGGGATAGGCCGGAAAATCGGCTTATGCGAAGGGTCGAAGCCTCTTTTCCCGGCAGCGAAAAAATTTTTCGGCATCCCGTTATTCCCGGAATAGTTCTGCTAGACTCCATTAATTGTATACAACACGAAAATGTCCGTTCCCTGCCACTTTCATCAACAATGACGTTTTGAAAGGATGTGCACGGTGAAGGAAAAGAATGATCTGACATCGCTCATGGCGATTCAGGAGAGCAAGGAAATCCTCAACACTTTTTTCATCGACCACACCCAGGACCTTGCAGAAGCCAACACCTCCCTCCGTCTGGCGATAGAGGAAGCTGAGGTGTTCACCGCGGCAGTTGCTCATGATCTCCGGACGCCACTGGCCACCATCGGCATCTGCGCTCAGGCCGTCGGCAGGCACTGCGGCCACGGTCTGGACGCGCTGTGTCGCAGCCACCTGTCCAATATCCAAACCCAGGTCGACTACATGAACCAGCTCATCTCAGCTTTGATGAACTTCTCACGGGTGTCGCGCAGCGAGATCCGGCGACAACCTGTCGATCTGGCGGCAATTGCCCGCACCGTCACCACGCAGCTCAGGCTCGGCGAACCGGAGCGCCGGGTCCGGTTCGAGATTCCGGGACGACTGATGATCCGCGGAGAACCGTTTCTGCTGCAGGAAGTGATGGACAATCTCATGAGCAATGCATGGAAGTACAGCGCCGGCCGCGATCCGGCCGTAATCGAGGTCGGTGCAGAGCACCGGCACGGTACCACAGTCTATTTCGTCCGGGACAACGGCGTTGGCTTCAGGATGGAAGATGCGGCCAATCTGTTCAAGATTTTCAAGAGGCTGCCCGGCACGGAGGCGTTCCAGGGGCACGGCGTCGGCCTGGCAATGGTGCAGAGGATCATCCGGCGGCACGGCGGCAGGGTCTGGGCCGAGAGTGCTGCCGGCCAGGGGGCGACATTCTATTTCACCGTTCACGACTGAAAAAGCAGTGACAGAGTGTCAGGTCTGCACATTGACAGCCCGTCCCTCGCGGGCTGTCGCATGCCTGCCCCCTCCGGCCGCCTCGGCCACCACTCACAACCCCATCAGGATACGCAACCGATCCTCAATCCCGCGCAGTGTGTCGGGCGTCACTGCCCCCCAACGGCTCACCAGACGCTCGATCGAGATGGAACGCACATCCTCGCACTTGACGTAGGACGCTTCGCGCACGCCACCCTCGGGCGGCATCACCGCCACATGCGACCGAATCCCCTTGTTCCTGCTGGTCATCGGGAGGACGATCACCAGCCCGGCCGGACTCTGGTTGAAGGGATCGACCGAAATCACGAGACATGGTCGCATCCCGGCCTGTTCACGGCCGCGCACCGGATTGAGGTCGGCCAGCCAGATCTCCCCCCGCGCCGGAACCTGGGTCATCGCTCGTCTCCGTCGGAGAGGGCGGCATCCCAGTCGGAGCGTTCCTGCTGCTCGGCGTTCCATTCCGCCTCATTTTCACGCAGCACGGCAAAATCGGCCCCCAAGCCTTCGAGGAAACGTTGCCGCCGATAGGCTTCGATTGCCTGCTCCAGAATCGCCTGCATCGGCTTGTGGTCCTGCTGCGCGAGTTGCCGCAGGATGCGGTGAGCTGGTTCGGAAATTCTGATGGTAGCCGTTGACATGATCGCACCTCGTTGCTTTGGTGTAGTAGTGGCATCATCAGTATACAAATTTGTAGTCATAATCGCAAACAATCTCTCCGCTCTACCCGATCTGTCGCATTCCCACCGTCTGCCCCACCACCTCCGATGCGGAAATCATGTTTCCCGTAGCCTACGGTCGCAACGTCTTGACTCCCGCCCCGTGGCGCAGTATCTTGAAAGCGTTCAATTTCTCGCCAGAATTCCAGGCGAATCCGTAGAGAAATACGGCTACGGGTTCCTGATTTCCTCCTGCATGGCGGCCGACCGTGAAGAGAATCCTCCTCCTTTTCCTTGCCATCATTGCCGGCCTGCTCACCGGCTTCTCGTCCTCCCGGGCG
>DATBML010000181.1:0-8170 GCA_036554885.1 Desulfuromonadales bacterium | reverse complement strand
GGTGCCGTCCCATCGTTCGTGGTGCGAGCCGGTAATCGCCGGGATTTCCTTGTTGATCCCCAGGAACGGAACCTTCTCCAGGATTTCCCGGGTTTTGGCCGGGTGCGTGTTGATTATGGCCCGTTCGGAGTCTGTCAGCGGGCCGTCTTTTTTCAGAATCGAATCCGGTACGCCGATCTTGCCGTAATCATGCAGGAGGGCGGCGGTGCGAATCATTTGGCAGTACTCGTCCGACATCCCCAGTTCCTTGGCGATGCCGCCGGCGTATTCGGTTACGATTTGCGAATGGCCGGCGGTCAGGAAATCCCGTGCGTCGATCGAATCGGCCAGTATGCTGAGGGTGCTTTCGAAGGTCGCGGCCTGGGTCTCCAGCAGTTGTGCGTTGTGGATGCTGATGCCGATGACCGGGGCGATTCCCATGAGTAGGCTCACGTCGCTCTGAACCAGGGGGCGTTTCGATTTCAGGTTGTCGACCCCGAGAACGCCGATCGCCTTTCCCTTGAGAATGATGGGGCAGCATAAAAAAGACTTGATGCCGAGGGCCTTGGTGAATTCGAGCGACTTGACCGTCATCTGGTTCTGGATGTCAGTGATGTCGTTTATAAGGAATGGTTTTTTCTGGTGAAAGGCGACGACGAAGGGGCCGCGGCCTTGCGGGTTGTCCAGGCGGAACGAGGTCGTTCTGAGCAGTTTCAGATGGGTGTCCGTGTAACCGAATGCTCCGCGAATGACGAGGCGCTGCGCCTTTTCATCGGCCAGCAGCACGAGTCCGCGGTCGAAATCGAGGCGGTTTTCCAGAATATGGATAACTGCATGGATGACTTCGTCGGTCGAGAGTTTGCTGCTGATGGCCTGGCCGATTTCCTGAGCCAGCAGCAGGTTCTTGTAGTTGGCGTTGATCTGCTCACTGAGTTGTTCTGTGGAACCCCAGAGGTTGGTCATGGCCTGAACCACTTCCTTGCGCCGGATCCGTTCGGTGAGCAGGCTGGCCGCCAGGACGAGGCTGATTCCTATCGGCAAGCTGTATACCAGCGAGGCGTTCCCCTGTCTGGCCAGTGCCGCTGCAGTCGCCAGTAAAACTACCAGAGCTGTCACGTTCCGGATGTACCCCATGGACATGGCAACAGTTGGCTTCCATGAGACGTGATACCGGCAAACTTCACCACCTTTGAACATGCACTCCGGATGTTCGATCTTCGGCAGGCCGAGGTTGAAAACAGTAACTATGGCCTCAAAAAAGCCCATCCGGTTTTCGCACTGGTATGGTTTTTCTTCCACGCCGGATCGGGTTTTGACGACAATTTCAACGCGGTTGTCTTTGAGGTCATGCGCCGAATAATCACTTGATCTTACAAAGTTTTTGGTCGCTTTGCCGATGATGGCAAAAGCCTTGTGCGGTCCGAGCAGCCCCATGGTGTACTGGCGCATTACGCCGAGGGTATTGGGCGCGGCCGCATAGCGGCCGGCTTCCCGAGCGATGAATTCGTTGCCTGTCAGCTGGACGATCTTTTCGTGGAAACGATCGACCTGGTCCTGGGTAAACCAGTGCCCCTGGTCGGCCACTTCATAGGGCTCCATACCGGCATAGGTCAGGATGTCCCTCGTGGAGACGTCCGGATACCGGGCCTTGATGAGCTTGAGGTAGGTGTCGATGATCCGACTGTTGTAAAGTTCGGGGCTCTCGGCCATTTATCCTCTGCAGTATCGCTGCATCCAGTTCATGTAGTCCTCGGTGCCACTTTTGAGCTCAAGCGCCCACAGGGTGTATTCCTTGTCGACGGGGAGGCGATACCTGGCAGCGTAGGTGTTCGGGTAGATCAACAGTGGATGCTGCATCTTGTTGTACCGGATCGCCAGCGCCGAGACGATGAACCGGACCATGTCCCGGTGGATGGCCTCCTCATCCAGGATATAGACGATGATGGCGTTGGTGAGTTCGGAAAGGTTCAGGCCGAGGTCGGAGTCCTGGACATCCACCAGCGCCTTCAGCGATTTCTGGTAGCGGATCGCATAGAGACGGCGCTGGCGCTTCAGACCGCAGTCCTCGTAGGCCTTGGCCAGTTTTTGTCCGTCCAGTCCCTGGGGCGTCAGGTCCATGGCATCGACCATAAGGCCGCCCGAAACCTTGCGGTAATAGCCTCGAAATTCGATGATGTCGGCCTCGGTGGCGCGGGTCAATTCCCAGTCCCCGGCCATGTCCCCCTGGCCGTACCCCAACGAACTGGCCTGGTTGAGATAACTGAACACGTCGAGAGATGTTTTGGCGGCATCCTTGATCTGCCGGACGAAGCCGCCGAAGTATTTCTCCGGGAACTTGTTCTCAGCCCGGTAAAAACCGATGATGTACTGCAGGTTGGCAGGGTTCAGCAAATAGGAATCATTGATGAACTCGCTGATCGCCCGGACCACCTTGAGGCCGGCCTGGGAGGAGCGGATGGCCGCATGATGGTGGTTCATCCAGGTACTGGAGAAGACGCGCAGGGTGGCAAAATGGCCCAGGATGCGCCCGCTCTCCTGATAGACGAAATGGCGCGCGATGTCCGTCCCCTGCTCGTAGAGTTTCGCATAGGCCTTGCGGAACTCCTCCCGGTTGCCGGCGATCTCGGCATATTTGTGGGGATAGAGGAACCCGGTTTCGAAAAAGAATTCGAACAGGTCTTCCGGGTCGACCCGGTTGCTGACATAGGCTCGGGCATCCTGGACTTGCTGGACCAGACTGATCAGTTTCAGATGATCCTGCAGCCTGATGTCGAGGATGGCGATGCCGCAGCGGATTCTCCCTTCCCCGGCGGGGTTGCAGTAAACCACCTGGGCGGTGCAGGTCATGCAGAGACTGTTGGCAAAGGAGAGCTCCGCTTCGGGAAGCAGCAGGCCGGGAATCAGCACGGCCATCTCCTCGACCTCCTCAACGGCGATGCCGAGACTGCCGAGGTCGTGAATCTTGAGGGAGTGCCGTCGCCCCGTCACGGGGTGGCTGAAAATCAAGTCCGGCGAAGGGCTGAACTGCTCTCGCCGGGCACGGTGCTTTTTCGGGGAGAATCGTGGGGCTGAGACGCTCGTCGGCTCCAGGATGAAGGTCCTGGTCACCCCGTCATCGTTTTGCGGGTCCCGGCAGGATATTTTTACCGAGCCGGAATAGAGAGTTTGCCGCCCGTCCCCGAGGGTCAGGGTGGCGGGCGCGTCGAGGTTGAGCCAGTGGAGGCTTTGATTTTCTCCGGCTTGCAGCTTGACCAGCATGGAGTTTGCCGAATATTCGATCAGGGTTCCGGCGAAGGGAGCGAAGTGCTGGGTCAGGCTGAGGGTGATCGGACGCTGCCGGCAGTCGTAGCGAACGCACTTGCGCCTGGTGATCTCGTTGGCTCCGTCGGGGAGTTCGAAACGGATGGCATCCGTGTCGATCCAGTAGCGTTCCGGGCTGAACGAAAAGGTGCGCTGGGGCCCCGGGATGATGATGCTCTCCAGGGTAAACGCCTTGAGATCGGGAGGGAAGACGGTGTCCTTGTGCCAGGTCGCCTTGATGTGCTCGTCTTCAGCAGGGTGGGGGGTGGCCTGCAGCCGGAGGGGATAGGCGTGTTCCTTGTGGCGGAGGGCGACAAAAAGACTGCCATCCTGGAAGTGGATGACATTGAGCCGGTTAAGGAGCTGACTGCGCCCCAACTCGAACAAAGTTGCTACGTTTCCGGCTTGGACGCTTCCGACCGTCACAGCAAGCTACCACTTCCTCCTGATTCGCCCAAAACCCTCAACCAGGTGTAATGGGCGGGTGTCCCTTTCGGGGGGACACGGAATTCATCATAGGATGACAAGCCACTCCGCGAAGAATTTCAATGGTGCCGACGTGATTTCTTTGCCTTATTCCCTTGGCATTGAAAAAACCGGGCATCCCAGGTTGGTCCAGAACATTGATAGCAACCGGGAAGGAGTCGGAAAAGGGCCTTTCCGGTGGCAGTGTATTCAGCTACCTCCCCTCCTGTCTTCTGCGGACCGATACACTGGCGGCGAAGGTTCGTCGGGTTGCCGTCGACCACCGGGACGTCAGTGATTCGCGCCAACAAAATTTGTACCCGAAAAACGCCGGACCGAAGAGATGCCGAAAATTCCTTGCAGAACTTCGATCGAGACCTGGCGACTCAATGCTACGAATAATACGTTTTGTTGAATTTTTCTTCAAGAAAAAAGATTGTTACAGAGTATCTAGTGGGTTATGTGACTGTGGCCGAAGGTTTTGATTTGTGAGTTGCTTTCAGGAGGCTTTGTTGTACGCCCGCTCATGATTGTGTTCCGAATTCCGGTCCCGGATATCGGTGCAGTGCCCTGGCCCAAAAGCGATAATTTGCTGAGATGCGTGTCGGCTTCTTTTTAAAAAGGTCCAGACGGCCGCTGCCATCACTATTGCGGAAGATCTCAGGATTGAGATGTTGTCATTCTGGTTCGGATTTTCTTGACGAGTGCCGTTTCAGGCCTGCAGGCGAGAAAGGGATGGTTTGTCCCAACATGGAACAGGACGGGGACAGCCGGTCGGAAGAAGGGGAAAGTGGCCGCATCTGGGTAGGTATCTACAGGCGACGACAGGGGGCGGGGGTAGATGCCTAGGTGAGGTCTTGTCCATGGAGGAGTTGTCGTGCCCGCTCCAGGTTATCCTCTGTCCCCAGCAGCATCAGGGTGTCGCCCCGTTCGAGGTGCAGACTGGCTTCGGGGCTGTAGATGGTTCTCTCGTGCCGGACGACGCCGACGACGGTGGCGCCGGTATGGCTGCGGAAGGCAAGATCGGCCAGGCTCCGACCGAGGCAGGGAGAGTCGGCAGGAACCGCCTGAAATTCGATCCGCCCCCCCGCCAGTACCGAAAGATAGCCGGCCAGATCGGGCGGGATCTCCTCGACCCGGCGGAACTTCTGGTAATGCTCGCGGCGCAGGGTCGCCAGCAGTTGGAGAATCCGCCCCTCGGCGAGGCCGAAACGGCGCAGCAGCACCGCTGCCAGTTGCAGGCTCGATTCGAATTCGTCGGGGATCACCTCGTCGGCGCCGAGCGAGGTGAGGTAGTCGAGTTCCCCGACGAACCGCGTGCGGGCGAGGATGTAGAGGCCGGGATGGTGCTGGCGGGCGGTGCGGATGGCGCGGGCCAGGGCCGAGGGATCGTTGATCGCCAGCACCAGCGCCCGCGCCCGCTGCAGCCCCGCCCCGTCCAGCACCGCCGGCGAGGTAGCGTCGCCGTAAAGAATGAAGTCCCCCGCCTGCCGCCCCTGTCGCACCAGTTCGCCGTTGAGTTCGATATGCAGATAGGGGATGCGCATCTCACGCAGCACTTTCCCAAGGTTGCGTCCCGACAGGCCGTACCCGGCAACGATTACATGACCCACCAGGTTGCCGGTTTCCTCAAGCAGTTCCGGTTCGTTGCGCCAGCCGAAGCGGGTGGCCAGGGCGGCTGCCAGCGCCGGCGCATGGCGGGCGAGCAGGGGGGTGGCAACCATGGTCAGTGCGATGACCGCCAGGGTCGTCTGGTAGACCGCCGCCGGCAGCAGATTGAGGGCGAGCGCCTCCTTGAGCAGAACGAAGGAAAACTCGCCGACCTGAAAAAGGAGCAGGCCGCAGAGCACGGCAATGCGCAACGGATAGCCCGAAAGCAGTGCGGCGCCGCCGGCTGCCAGCCCTTTCAGCAGGGAAAGGGCCAGACAGACACCGAGAATGAGGGGCCAACTGCCGGCCACCAGGTGCAGATCGACCAGCATGCCGATGGAGACGAAGAAGACGGCGAGGAAGGTGTCGCGGAAGGGGAGGATGTCGCCCAGCGCCTGGTGCGCATAGGGAGACTCGGCCAGCGCCAGCCCTGCCAGGAAGGCTCCCAGGGCGAGCGACAAGCCGGCCTCGGCGGTCAACCAGGCGGTGGCCAGCACCAGCACCAGGACGGTGAGGCGGAACAGTTCGGGCGAGCGGGCCTGCAGCACGCCGCGCAGCAGCGGCTGCAGGCCGAAGCGGGAGAAGAGCAGGAGTCCGCCGAGGAGCAGGACGGCCTGGCCCAGGCCGGTGACGGAGAAGCCCCCGGCGCTTTCACCGAGCAGCGGCAGGGCGACGAGGAAGAAGACGACCGCCAGGTCCTGGAAGATGAGGACAGCGAGGGAGACCCGGCCGTGGGCGGTATCGATCTCCCCGTTTTCGATCAGCAGCTTGAGGACAATGGCGGTGGAAGAGACGGCCAGGGCCATGGCCAGGGTCCAGGCGGCGCCGTTGCCCAGGCCGAAGGTGTGGGCGGCGGCGAAGATCAGGACACCGGTGAGCACGAGCTGGGCCGTGCCGCTGACCAGCATCAGCCGCTTCAGGCGCAGAATGCGGGAGAAGGAGAACTCCAGGCCGATGGTGAAGAGCAGAAGAATCACCCCCACCTCGGCCATCACTTCCACCACGTTGGCCGCCTTGATCAGGTGCAGGCCGTGCGGGCCGGCCAGAACCCCCGTCGCCAGGTAGCCGATGATGGGGGAGAGACGCAGCCGGCTGAAGAGCCAGGCAGCGGCCAGGGTCATGGCGAGTAGAATGACGATGTCGCGCAGGAAGCCGAATTCGGGCATGTAGATTCCCGGGGATGGCTCTGGGGTGAACCCGAACTTGCTGATCACCGGTGGCAGGGGTCTAGAAAACTATACCAGACAGTCGGCGGGGGACTAGTCGGAAGCCGTTGCTCTTCGACTGGTCATTTGATTCGAACGACGCTCGAGCGGATCACGCCCCCTCTTCCCCCTCCGTGTTCCGCCCCCCGGAATCTTTCCCCTTCTTCATTTCCTCCCAGTAGGCCATCCGCTCGCTGATCAGCTTCTCGTAGCCGCGCCCGGTCGGGCGATAGAAGCGACGCCCGGCCAACGCATCGGGCAGGTGTTCCTGGGTAGCCACCCCTTCGGCGTAGTCGTGGGCGTACTTGTAGCCCTTGTGGTAACCGAGTTCCTTCATCAATTGGGTCGGGGCGTTGCGGATGTGCAGGGGGACGGGCAGGGCGCCGCTCTTGCGCACCTCGGCAAGGGCCTGCTCGACGCCGACGTAGGAGGCGTTGCTCTTAGGGGCGGTGGCGAGGTAGGTGACGCCCTGGGCGAGGTTGATGCGCGCCTCCGGAAGGCCGACGAAGTGCACCGCCTGCTGCACCGCCAGTGCCATCTGCAGAGCGCGCGGATCGGCATTGCCGACGTCCTCGGAGGCGAAGATGACCATCCGCCGGGCGATGAAAAGCGGGTCCTCGCCCGCTTCGATCATCCGCGCCAGCCAGTAGAGGGCACCGTCGGGGTCGGAGCCGCGCAGGCTCTTGATGAATGCGGAGATGACATTGTAATGCTCCTCGGCCCCCTTGTCGTAGAGCAGTGCCCGCTTCTGCAGCGCCCCCTGCACCGTCTCCAGGTCGATTTCCTCCGACCCGGCCATGGCGGCGGCCACCTCCAGGGTGTTGAGGGCGACCCGGGCATCGCCGTGCGCCTGCTCGGCGAGAAATTCCATCGCCTCTTCGGCGACCCGCAGATGACGCTCGGCCAGTCCCCGGGGATCGGCCAGCGCCCGTTCCAGCAGAATCCGGATGTCCACAGGGTCCAGAGGGTAGAGGACGAAGACGCGGGAACGGGAGAGGAGCGCCGAGATGACTTCGAAGGAGGGGTTCTCGGTGGTGGCGCCGATGAGGATGATGTCGCCGCGTTCGACCCAGGGGAGGAAGGCGTCCTGCTGGGCCTTGTTGAAGCGGTGGATTTCATCGACGAAGAGCAGGGTCCGGCGGCCGTGGTAGCGCCGCTCCTCCTGCGCCTGCTTGACGATCTCGCGCACCTCCTTGACCCCTTGCAGGACCGCCGAGAAAAAAACGAAGTTGCTCTTGGTCGAGTGGGCGATGATCTGCGCCAGCGTGGTCTTTCCTGTCCCGGGCGGCCCCCAGAAGATGAGAGAGGCGAGCTGGTCGGTTTCGATCAGGCGGCGCAGCGGCTTCCCTTCGTCGAGCAGGTGGTGCTGGCCGACCACCTCGGCGAGGGTGTTCGGGCGCAGCCGTTCGGCCAGCGGTGCGTCGCGGCGGTCGGCGGGGTTCTGATCGAAAAGGTCCATGCGGGTCGTCATCTCCGTGCCTGGCAGTCGAGCCGACTGTAGCATAGCTATCCGGCCGCCACAAGTCCGGGCTGATCTAAGTGGGCGAAAGGGATAGACTTTGCCGGGATGC
>DATBML010000167.1:0-2897 GCA_036554885.1 Desulfuromonadales bacterium | reverse complement strand
GATCGCCATGGCCAGCAGGGCAAGATTGAACTCGATGCCGTGCCCCTGGCCTGGGGTGCAGTTCGCGTTCATGAAAAAGCCGTTGACCAGATGCACCTTGACCATCGCCACCACCATGACGCCGCTGATTCCCAGCGCCGCGAGCCTGGTCAGGAAGCCGACGACGATACCTGTGCCGCCGAAAAATTCGGCCGCCATGGCGAGCACGGTGAGCTCCATGGGAATGCCGAGGTTCTGCTGAAAATACTGGATCGTGCCGTCGAAACCCGGTCCCCCGAACCAGCCGAAAAGTTTCTGCCCGCCGTGGGCAATGAAAATCACCCCGAGGCCGATCCGTAGAAAAACCAGCCCCCAGGCATCGACGGTGTCGAAAATATTCCCCAGTCTCATCCGGACCTCCATATTTCTGTGGGCTCCTGTGAGCAATTATAATGGAGATTTGTCCCGCTGCAGCCATGGGACAGCGGCTGAAGGAACTTCTGTCGCTGATTGGCTTGTCCGCAGTCGGCTTGCCGGGTTGCATTTCCGCTCCGTTTGCTATGCTATTGATACAATAACAGCTGGAATCCCTCGTGGTGAGGTGAACATGCCTTTGACGTTGACGCCGAATGCCCTGACGACACTGGAAGCTCGTTACCTGCGGAAAGATGACGAGGGGAATATCATCGAGACGCCGGAAAATCTGCTCCGGCGAGTCGCCCGAGGGGTGGCGGCGGCTGAAATCGCCTTTGACGGCAGGAGCGCTGCGCGCGAGGCCGAAGAGAAATTCTACGAATTGCTGACTTCGCTGACCTTTCTCCCCAACTCGCCGACCCTGATGAACGCCGGCACCAGGCTGGGGCAGCTTTCAGCCTGTTTCGTGCTGCCGGTGGAGGATTCCCTGACGTCGATCTTCAACACCTTGCGCGACGCCGCCCTCATTCATCAGAGCGGCGGCGGCACCGGCTTCTCCTTCTCCCGACTGCGCCCGGCCGGTGACCGGGTCAAAAGCACCATGGGAATCTCCTCCGGGCCGGTTTCTTTCCTGCGAGCCTACAATGCCGCTACCGAGGCGATCAAACAGGGCGGGACACGGCGTGGCGCCAATATGGGTATCCTGCGGGTCGATCATCCCGACATCCTCTCCTTCGTCGCTGCCAAGAACGTCGAAGGCGAACTGGCCAACTTCAACCTTTCGGTCAGCGTTCCCGACCGCTTCATGGCAGCGGTCCGCGCCGGCGGAGAGTACCCGTTGGTCAATCCGCGTACCGGCGAGGTGACGGGACGACTGCCGGCCGCCCGGGTTTTCGATCTCATTGCCGAACAGGCATGGGAAAACGGGGAGCCGGGGCTGGTCTTCATCGACCGGGTCAATGCCGAACATCCGGCGGCACACGTGGGTGCAATCGAGGCGACCAACCCCTGCGGCGAACAGCCGCTGCTGCCGTACGAATCGTGCAACCTGGGCTCGCTCAACCTGCTCATGCTTGCGGACAGCCAGGGACACATCGACTACCCACGGCTGCTCGATGCGGTGCACTGGGCGGTGCGGTTTCTCGACGACGTGATCGAGGTCAACCACTACCCGCTGCCGGCCATCGAGGAGATAACCCGCCAGACCCGCAAGATCGGGCTGGGGGTCATGGGGTTTGCCGACCTACTCATCCGGCAGGGTATTCCCTATGGATCGCCGGCTGCTCTGCAGGTGGCCGAGGCGATAATGTCCTTCATCCGCCAGGAATCGGTGGCGGCCTCCGAGGAACTGGCCCGGGAACGCGGTCCCTATCCCCGTTTCACAGGCAGCCTGCGGCAGCAGGAAGGGGGAGCGCCGATGCGCAACGCCACGGTCAACACCATCGCCCCCACCGGCACTCTCAGCCTGATCGCCGGCGTCTCCAGCGGCATCGAGCCGGTCTTCGCCTTCGAGTACGAACGGCACGTGCTGGGGACGGTCCTCAAGGAGGTCCATCCCCTCTACGAGCAGAAGCGGCGGTCCGGCGAGCCTCTCGATCCGCAGGTTTTCATCACTGCGCGGCAGATATCCCCCGAGTGGCATGTGCGGATGCAGGCCGCGTTTCAGAAGTACGTCGACAACGCCGTCTCCAAGACCATCAACTTTCCGGCCGAGGCGAAGGTGGCCGAGGTGAGGGAAGCCTTCCTGCTGGCGGACGAACTGGGGTGCAAGGGGCTCACCGTCTACCGCGACAAGAGCCGGCGCAGCCAGGTGCTCAATGTCTGCGACAGCAAGTGCCCGCTGTGATGCTCATCAGATCACCATGGACCGTGAATCCTCCATTGCCCGGCTCCGAAGCGAAGGGCGAGTTCCCCGCCGCGGTCGGCACGAAACGCCGGGTGCGCCCCCTTCTCCTCGTCCTTGCCCTGGCATTGGCCACCCTCTGCGGGTGCGGCGGCTCGCGGCCGGGTATCGCCGATCTCCAGCGCTATCCCCAGGACCTCACTGCCTATCTCCGGCCGGAGACGGCAGACCTGTCCCTGGTGCCGTCAGAAACTCACGCCGCGCTGAATGTCGATTACGATGTCCGGTTTTTCGCGCCGTGGCACGCACCCGCCGCGACCCTGACGGCCGCCGAAGTCTCCTGGGGAGTGGCCGAATACGGCGGAGAGCAGGGCTATGGGGAAAACCTCCAGCCGCTCTCGCCGCAGGAATGGTCCGGTCTGGTGGCCGCCCAGCAGATGGAAACCTATCCCTCTCTGGCGCGCCAGGCCATTACCGTGCGCAACACGTCGTTCCGCGTCTTCCCCACCCGGCGCCCGTTTTTCCGCAGTCCCGACCGGCCCGGCGAAGGCTATCCTTTCGATTATTTCCAGAACTCCGCCGTCTGGACCGGCACCCCGCTGCTGGTGACCCATCGTTCCGCCGATGGCGCCTGGTTCTTTGCCGAGGCCGGCTTCGCTTA
>DATBML010000103.1:0-8694 GCA_036554885.1 Desulfuromonadales bacterium | reverse complement strand
ACGATAGAATTCTTTCCAGGTCGATCAGCATCACCAGCTGGTCATCGCGCCGGCAGACTCCGAGAAAGAATTCGGACCCGCGCCCTCGAAGAAACTGGGGCGAAGGCTGAATCTCCTGCCGGGTATAACGGCGGACTTCAGCGACTTCGTCAACCATCAGACCAATGATCTTGCCGGCCAGGGCACAAATCAAAATGCGCGTCCCGCGTTCAGGTCCGGCGGCAGGCTGCTCGAAACGCTTGCGCAAATCGACCACCGGGACGACAGCGCCGCGAAGGTTGATGACCCCCTCGATGAAAGGTGGCGCCTTGGGTACGGGAGTCAACCGCTGCGGACGGATGATCTCCCTGATCCGCATGATGTCGATGGCGTACATCTCGGTGCCGATGCGGAAACAGGCCAGCTGGATTTCCTGCCGTCCCCCTTCCCGGGCCGGCCCGGAAACAGTCTGTTGCTCATACGCTCCACTCATTTGACAAGAAACCTCTGAATGGTTTCGATCACCATGGCAGACTTGAAGGGCTTGGTGATATACCAGTCGGCACCGACCTTTTCCCCTCTGGCCATATCGTCGCGGGTCTTCTTGGCGGTGAGCATGACCACCGGAATATCCCGGGTAGCCGTATCGCTCTTGATCCGCCGGCAAACCTCGAATCCGTCGATCTCCGGGAGCATGATATCGAGCAGCACCAGATCGGGTCGTTCTTCGGCAATTGCATCGAGAGCCGCCTGCCCGTTGGGAACCCCTCTGACTTCGTATCCCTTCGATGTCAGCAGAATGCTTTCCAGTTTGAGCAGACTCTCCTCGTCTTCGACCACCAGAATTTTTTTCTTGGACACCGAACGACTCCTTTCATGAGGCATCAGTTGAGTTCCGCATTCAGAACATTCGCCAGGTCAAGCAGGATCAGCATCCGACCCTGAATCCGGCCTACCCCTTCCAGCAGCTCACGGTCGACTCCGGAGAGGACGGGGGGTGGAGGCTCGACCCCGCCGGCGGGAATCCGAACCACCTGGGTGATGCTGTCGACCAACAGTCCGGCGGAGCGCTCTCCTCTTTGGCAGACGATGATGCGGGAGGCCGGAGTCAATTCGCCGGCTCCGAGTTTGAGTCGTTTTTTCAGGTCGAATATCGGAACAATGATTCCGCGCAGGGAAATGATCCCCAGAATGAACTCGGGCACACGCGGAATATCAGTGATCTCGCGGAGCTTGATGATCTCGCTGACACCTGCGATATCGAGAGCGTATTCTTCGCTGCCCAGGCGAAAGGTCAGCCATTCGCAAAGGACCTCGGCCTTCTCCTCGTCCTGAGCCCGCAAGGTTTGCAGGTAGCTCTCCTCGCTGGCAAGAGCGACATCGGGTCGAAAATTGAAAAGGGCCTCCAGCGGGTCCTCCATGCTCAGCTGCGGCTGGCAGGAAGAAAACTGCACAACTGGAGGCGAGGTTTCCTGTCCCACCGGAGACCCCTGGATCGAGACAGCAGCACGGAGGGCAGGCTTCGCTTCGGCGATCTGTACCTGGCCGCCCGATTTCGGTCGCGTTTTGGCTTTTTTGCGAATTTCAGCTAGGTCCATCATATTCCGTTTCCTGTGCAGGGTCAGGCGGTCAGGTCGAGTTCACTCATGACTGCATCGAGAATGGCAGCATCGATCCGGCGGGCCTCTCGACCGAAACCTTCGAGCAGGGCGAGGGCCGCAGCGTGATTGATCTTACGCGGTATCCCGCCGGAATACCGATATATCCGCTCGACCGCAGGCGGCAGGAAGAGACCGGCAGCACCACCGGCGACCTGCAGTCGGTAATCGAGATACTCGGCAGTTTCCGCCAGATCGAGAGGTCTGAGATCACACTGCATGCCGATGCGCTGACGCAGTGGCTCGTAGCTCCGGTGCGCCAGTCGCTTGCGAAGTTCGGGTTGACCGACCAGCACGACACTCAGCAGATTACGGTCATCGAGCTGAAAATTGGTCAGCAGCCTGATTTCGTCAAACGTCTCCTTGTGCGGAACAAGCTGGGCCTCATCGACGATGAGAACCGGGCAGACACCTTCTTCATAGAGCCGATAGAGTTCGCCGCCAACCTGTTCGAGCAGATCGATTTTCAGTCGGGACGGCTCCGCCACCCCCAACCGTATCGCCAGTGCCCGGAGAAATTCCATCGGGGTCAGCCGGGGATTGATGATAAGGATGATACGATAGCGCTCATCGAGTTCGTCCATCAACGCCCGGGACAGCGTGGTCTTGCCACAGCCTATTTCGCCGGTGAGCAGAACCAGGTCTCGTTCTTCGACGGCATAGATGAGACGGGCGAGCGCTTCACGGTGAATCCGGCTGAAGTAGAGAAACCGCGGATCGGGCGTTTTGCTGAACGGCCTTTCGCTCAGACCAAAAAAATCCTCATACATAGAAAACCGAGTCCCCGCGCAACGCTTCGCTCATCAGGCCACCGACGTCGAGCACGAGAATGGTCTTCTGGTTACCCAGATCGGCGGCGCCGGCAATGCCACGGACAAAGGAAAGGGCACTGCCGAGCGACTTGATGACCACATCCTGCTGGCCGAGCAGCTCATCGACGACAATCCCGAGTTTTTTCTCCGCCAACCCGACGACTGCCACGAAAATGCGCCCGTCGCTACGGGAGCTGACCGGCAGCTTGAATATATGTTCGAGACGCAGAAGCGGCAGGGTGCTTTGCCGCAGTTCGATGACCTCCCGGCGTTCAATCGTGCGCACTGTCGGCGCCTCGACCATCAATGTTTCCATGACCGCATTGATGGGAATAGCGTAAGTCTTGCCGCAGACGCGAACGATCAGCGCCTTGATGATCGCCAGAGTGATGGGCAGAGTGATAGTCAGTGTGGTCCCTTCACCGGGGCGGCTGTCCATCTCGATCATCCCGGAAAGAGCCGAAATGTTGTTTTTGACCACATCCATGCCCACTCCGCGTCCGGAGAGGTCGCTGACCTCATCCCGGGTGGAAAAGCCCGGCATGAACAGCAGGTCATAGATCTCGTCGCGTGAAAGCTCGGCCCCCTCGGTAATCAGCCCTTTCTGCATCGCCTTGCGGCGGACCTTGTCGGGATCGACACCGCGGCCGTCATCACGCACCTCGATGACCACATGGTTTCCCTTCTGCGAGGCCCAGAGTGCGATCGTTCCCTTTTCGGGCTTGCCGGCCGCCAGGCGTTCCTCCGAGGGCTCGATACCATGATCGATGGCATTGCGGATGATGTGCATCAGAGGGTCGGACAGATCCTCCATGATGAGTTTGTCCAGTTCGGTATCGGCGCCGCGGATATCGATTGCGACCTTCTTGCTATGTTCGCCGGCCACCCGCCGAACGATACGGACCATCTTTTCGAACAGCTGACCGACCGGGACCATGCGCACCTCCATGACCCCCTTCTGCAATTCATCGAGCCGGCGCTCAAGCACCCGAACGGCTTTCTGCAGTTCGACCGCCAGCTCGAGGTTCCCCCCGGCCCGGACTTTCTCGGTGACTGCAGCGATCGCCCCCTTCGAGAGCACCAGTTCGCCGACCACGTTCATCAATGAATCGAGCTTGTCGATGTCCACCCTGACCGTGCGGCTGATCGACCGCATCGAGGTGGTTCCTCCCTCCTGCCCTTCGACCGCAGGTTCGGTCGTGACTGCTTCTTCTATCGGCTGAGGCGCCGTCACCATGGCCTTCGCGCCAAGCAGCTCAACCACGGCATCTTCACGGCCGAGGGCCGATAGAATTTCGCCAACCGTCGCAGAAGTGCCATAGAGGAGCTGAAAGCCGATGCGGTCTGCGACATCCCCGGCACAGGGCAGAGTGCTGATTACTTCACCTTTTTTCTTCAGGATGTCAGTGATCTCGGCCAGGTCCTGATCGAAGCTGGCAAGACTGAAACTGATCTTTATATTCTGGAGATTGCGCCCTTTCTTGAAACATTCCAGGAGGCGATGCTCCTCGTATTCCGTCAGGACACTGAGGATGGCAGGATCGATGTTCAACCCTGTCAGAAGATTCTCTTTTCCCCCAGCCCCACTGCTCAGAACTCCCTCGATGCGGGCCAGTACCGGCGCCAGATCGAGAGAATACTCCTCGGTTTCGCCCTTGCCGTGGACAAGACGCGACAACGTTTCCAGGGCATCAAACAAAACCTCGACCAGAATACCACTCAGCGCAACCTTGCCGAGACGAAGACGGTCGAGAAGATTTTCCATATGGTGAGCCAGTGTGGAAATGTCATCGAAACCGAACATTCCGGAGAGGCCCTTGAGTGAATGGGCACCACGGAAAATGCTGTTGAGCAGTTCCGGGTCGACCTCGCCGTTTTCAATACCATCGGCAAGGGTCACCAGGTCGAGATTGAGCTTCTCGATGATCTCCTCGGCCTCGCCGAGAAATTCCTTGATTGCGCGCGAGGTGGGCCGCTCCGCCACTTATGCCTCCTGGCCGAGAAAACGCACGATGAGAGCCTGCAGTTCCTGTGGCGAAAAAGGTTTTGTCAAATAAGCGTCTGCCCCGAGGGATAAACCCTTTTCGCGGTCCCGCTCGCTTCCCTCGGTGCTGATGATGAACAACGGGGTGGTCTTGTAGTTCGCATTGCCCTTGATGAAACTCACCAGTTCCAGGCCATTGATGTCCGGCATGTTGATATCCGTGATCACCAGGTCGACCTTTTCGCGAGGGAGAATGCGCAACGCTTCGAAGCCATTGGCTGCCTCGACGATTTCAAAATCCCCCAGGGCGGCGATCGTCGAGACGATCAGGGAACGCATGGTAGGCGAGTCTTCGGCGATCAGGATTTTTTTCAACACGAGATTATGCTCCCCCGGTTAGACAGCGTCTTTTCTCTCAGGCGGCGTTCGAGGAGCGCTTTTTCCATCGCCAGTCCAACCTGGGAAAGAAAGATCTCCAGCGCTTCGGTATCGCCAATCGGTTTTTTTTCAGGAAGATTGTCGCCGTAAAGGACAGCAACAACCGTTCCCTCGCTGATGATTGGTCCGAGAAAAATCTGCTCCGGCAAGTCACCACCCAACTGTTTCCGCAGATAGTCGTCCCAGTGGCTCGATCCGGGACCGAGCTTCATCGGCGCCATCTCGTTGAGAGCTATGGCGAATACGGAATCCTCGTTGCGCGGAATCCTCATGCGCCGTATCCGGGCGTCGGCCATTTCTCCTGAAAACTCGATCCCGAACTGTCCCAGACCGACGATCTCTTGCTCCTTGACCTGAAAAATGACTGCCCGGTTCATCATTTCACTGGCAAAACGCAGAACGAGCAGACTGATCTCCCCGCCCAGCGCCGGGTTGTTGAGTTCCTGCAACATCCCGCGCAGCAGGCGCAGCCCTGGAGACTCCGGCCCCTTGCCGCGCGCGGCAACACCTGTTTCCCCGAGTTCGCGCAGCAACTCCGCGCCGATGTCGTACAGTGGGGCAGCCGGAAGCCCTGCTCCGCCGTCAAGCAGCACCGCGAGTGTCTCGCCGAGTGCCGCTAGCGCCCGGCGCCCGTGCTCCCCGAGCACGTCGTTCTTCTTCGGTTTGGACACAACGACCGGCACATCCAAACGACGAACGCGGCGTTCCGTCTCCTCATTGGGAAAATCGGAAATCACAACCGTTGTCAGCCCCGGGAAACGCTTCCTGATATCCTCGAGAAGTTCGTAACCGCCAAGTAGGCCGCTGCCGTCCAGCCGCGGCATAATCAGATCGATCAACAATGCCGGTTGTCGCCCTTCGCCGACGGCAGTTTCGACCGCCGCCAGAAAGTCCTTGCCAAGGGAGAAATCGATGACCGTGTATCCCCTGTCGCGAAGGGCTTCAGACAATAACTGTCGAGTCAGGTCATCATCATCTACCAGCAGGACGGAGCGTGACGGATCAATCATCTTCGGCAGAGCCTCGCCAAGAATGGCAGCGGACTCGACCGGAATGTCGTCACAAAGCTTCCCGGTGTCTAATACAGGCTCGTCCGGCGATTCCTCCAAAGACTCGCCGCGATGACGTTTTTCGTCGAGAAGCCGGCTCCCCTCCATGGCCAGCCACTGAGGATTCAATCCCTGTTCCAGCATGAACTGAAGGGGGCTGAAGCGGGTGTCTGCCAGTTCGTCCTGCCCTCCGACGTCGAAAGAAAAGGTTCCTTCGGTCCAGCTGAAGAAGTTGTAGATAATCTTTTCTACTTGTTCTTTGACGATGGCGTCCATGGCCGGCTGAGATAAGCCGAAATGCCCGGCCAGAATCGCCCCGATGCGTTGCGGCCGGACGCCCTGCCGCTGAATGGTGAGGGCCTGCCTGAGGGTTTCTATCTCGACAAGCCCCTTGCGCAACAACAGATCGCCCAGGTTCTCGCGAAAGATGCTGGACGCAGCTTGTATGACTTGGCCGTCCTGGAAGGTTATTCGGCCTTCACGACCTCGACCATGCAGTGAAAGCACGCCCGACTTGCGGCTGAGACTGACGATCTGGAGAATGTCCCCCAGGCCCAGGTCTTCGAGATTTCCGACAAGGCTCATGGCAATCCGGACGTGATAGACTGAAACGCCTGGGGGCCGACGTAACAGGCGAGAATTAAATGGGATTGAATATATCTTAGGATATGGGTGAAGTAAAGGTTTTTTGCCCTACGTTTGGCGTTCCCGGTCCTTGAAATAGAGTCGCAGAGGCGTCCCGGTAAAACCGAAAGCCTCCCGCAACTTGTTGCCAAGATAACGCTCATAGGAAAAATGGACACCTTCGGCACGATTGACGAAAACCACAAAACTCGGGGGCCGTATGCCATCCTGAGTTATATAGAAAAACTTCAGGCGCTTTCCCTGGAAGACGGGCGGCTGGTGGTCTCTGACCGCTTCGCTGAGCACCTTGTTCAACTGGGGGGTGGGAATTCTCTTAACATACTCCTGCGCGACTTTTTCTACCTCTGCCATGATTTTATTGACGCGCTGTCCGGTCAGGGCTGAAACGAAAAGAATCGGCGCAAACGGCAGATACTTGAAAGTCCGGCGCAACTCCTCGACGTATTTACCGAGGGTCGCATTGTCCTTGGTCAAGCGGTCCCACTTGTTGACCACCAGAATGACGGCTCGCCCTTTTTCGTAGGCGTATCCAGCCACGGTCACGTCCTGGTCGGTGACTCCTTCCTCGGCATCGATCACAACCAATACCACGTCGGCGCGATCCATCGCCTTGAGCGCCTGAACGACACTGTACTTCTCCAGCTTCTGGCTGACCTTTCCCTTGCGACGAATGCCGGCGGTATCAATCAGCACATAGCGTTTGCGGTTGTAGGTGAAGGGAGTATCGACACTGTCCCGCGTGGTGCCGGCCAGAGGATTGGCCACCATCCGCTCGAAGCCGAGCAGGCGGTTGACCAGGGACGACTTACCTACATTGGGACGTCCGACCACGGCCAGACGGATCTCCTCACCGGGTTCCGCCGGCGCCGCCGCCGGCGGAAGAAGCGCCAGAACGGCATCCATGAGGTCGTCGATGCCGCGGCCATGCTCGGCCGAAACCGGATGGACAGCCTCCACCCCCAGCGCATAAAATTCGGGAAGCCCGCCCTCCTGCCGGTCACCGTCGACCTTGTTCACGACGTAGAGGACCGGTTTGGACACGCGCCGCAGCATGCCGGCCACCTCGATATCCGAAGGGGTCAGACCCTGCTGGACATCGACGACGAACAGGATGACGTCTGCCTCCTCCACCGCCAATTGCGACTGCTCGCGCATCTGCACCAGCAGGCGCTCTTCGCTGACCGGTTCGAATCCACCGGTATCGATCAGCGTGAACGGAGTATCAAAGCGGGTAACCTCGGCGTAGTTGCGGTCGCGGGTGACCCCGGGGATATCCTCAACGATGGCCTTGCGACGACCAAAGATACGGTTAAACAGGGTCGATTTTCCCACATTCGGGCGACCAACGATGGCGACAACTGGCAACATGATAATTCCGTGTAATAGGTGACAAGTAACGAGTGACAAGTGAGGGGTGAGGGGCGATTTGTCACTCGTTACCTGTCACTTGTCCTTACTGATCAGTGATAGCCGAATTCCCGCAGGAGGCGATCCGAATCGGTCCAGTCCTTCTGAACCTTGACAAAGAGTTCGAGAAAAACCCGGCACCCCAGAAAACGCTCGATGGCAACCCGGGAGGCCTGGCCTATGGCGCGGATTCTTGCCCCGCCCTTGCCGACGATGATCCGCTTGTGACTGTCGCGCTCGACATGGATGACGGCGTTGATGACGACCAGATTCTTTTCCGGGGATTCGGTGAAAGCTTCCACTGTCACCGCCACTCCGTAGGGGACCTCCTCCCGGGACTGGCGGAGAATCTGCTCACGGACCATCTCGGCGACAATGAACCGCTCCGGCAGGTCGGTCACCATATCCTCCGGATAATAGCGAGGTCCCTCGGGAAGCAGCGTTTTCACGGTCGTAACCAGATCGTCAAGACCGTCCCTGGTCAATGCGGAAACCGGAACGATCTCGCGGAAAGGAAACCTGGCGGCGTAGGTGGCCATCAGCGGCAGCAGCCGCTCACGTGGGACCAGGTCCATTTTGTTGATGACCAGAACGACAGGAATCTGGCTGCGGGAAAGCAGTTCGATAATAAACTCGTCGCCGCCGCCGGGAGGATCGTTCGCTTCGACCAGGAAGAGGATCACGTCGACATCGGCGCAGGCGGCCAGCGCCTGGTCGACCAT
>DATBML010000120.1:0-5681 GCA_036554885.1 Desulfuromonadales bacterium | reverse complement strand
ACCCGGTTCTCGAGATCAACGCCGACGGGACGGTTGCCTTCAGCAACCGGGCTTCGGCCGAAACCCTGCGAAAGCTGGGGTTGAGTGACGATGCGACGCTTTTTTTCCCCATCGGGATGCCCGAAGTTTTCCGGGCATTGGCGGACCAGAGGAACGTCGTCTACGCCAAGGAAATCGTTCTTGGCGACAGGATTTTTGCCGAGAGTCTCCAGGTCATGCCGCAGTTTTCCGTGATTCGCATCTATGCAACAGACATCACTGCACGGAAAAGGGCGGAAGAAGCCCTGCAGCAGAGGACTGCGGAGTTGGAAGCTGCCAACGTCGAGCTGGCCCGTGCCAACCATGAGATGGAGACGGCCAATAAAGAGTTGGAAGCGTTCAACTACTCGGTCTCCCACGACCTGCGTGGGCCGCTGACGATCATCAGCGGCCAGTGCCAGGTGATCCTGCACATTCATGCCGACAAGGTCGCCCCCGAAATCAGGCAGTTCATCCAGGGGATCTACGACGAGACCTGGCGGATGAACGACCTGATCAGCACCCTGCTTCAGTTCTCGCGGCTGGGCAAGGTTGCCCTCGAGCGGCAGCAGGTCGATCTCAGTGCCATGTCCCGCCGCATCGCCATGCAGCTCGCTGCCAGGGAACCCGGGCGGCGGACAGCCTTCTCCATCGCCGAAGGGATGAAGGCCGAGGGGGACGCGGCGCTGCTGCAGGTTTCGCTGGAGAACCTGCTCGGCAATGCCTGGAAGTACTCGGGGAAGGTTGCCGAGGCAGTCATCGAGTTCGGCACGGTCGAGGTCGCGGGGGGACGGGCCTTCTTCGTGCGTGACAATGGCACCGGTTTCGACATGGCCCACGCCGCCGATCTTTTCACTCCGTTCAAGCGACTGCACGGCGGGGGCGAATACGAGGGGCACGGCATCGGCCTGGCGACGGTGCAGCGCATCGTTGCGCGGCATGGCGGCCGGGTCTGGGCGGAGAGTGTGCCGGGGCAGGGGGCGACGTTCTATTTCACCATCTGATGCTTCGGCAGAACGGACGAAGCAGACGGATCAAGGAGGCAGCATGCAACTCTACCTCATGCAGCACGGCCAGGCGGTACCGGAAACAGAGAACCCCGAGCAGCCGTTGAGCCGCGAGGGGGTGGCGCAGATCCAGACCTCGGCGGTAGCGATGAAGAAGCTGGGAATCGCCCCCGACCTGATCGTCTGCAGCCCGAAGAAGCGTTCACGCCAGAGCGCCGCGCTGGTCGCCGAGGGGGTGAACTACCCTTACAGCGACATCCTCGAGACCGAGGCGGTCAAGCCTGCCGCCCCGGTCGACGACACGGTCTCCTTCCTCCGGCAGTATCCGGCTTGCACCTCGATATTGATCGTCGGACACCTGCCATCCCTCATCCGCCTCGCCTCGCTGCTGCTGGGTGGCGACACCCCGGTGCGGCTGAACTTCGAAAATGGCGGGCTTTGCCGACTCGACACGGCGGAACTGACGCCGGGGGAGGCAGAACTGCTCTTCCACCTCCCGGCCGGGATGATGCAGATGTTGGGAAAATAATCCTTTTTTCTCGACTTGCTGGATGGCAGACGGAAACCGGGTCAGTCAGGGGAGGTTCGCGAACCGCTCCTGATTCATTCCATTAGCGGATGGTTCAGGCCGCTTTGCGCCCCGGCCTGCCCTGACGGTCGGGCCGCACCAGTGGCATACCTTCGCGGTCGAGGACCGCTCTCCAGTCCGGCTCGCGCTCCCGCTCATGACAATCGGCACGGGTCAGATGCAGAAAGACTCCCATTCCCATCAACAGAACGCTGGCCCCTGCCATGATTCCTACAGGATAGTAAAGGTTTCCCGCCATATCGAGCTGGCTGTACTTGATGATCATGATCAGGCTCTCCAGCACCAGGGCGATGCAGACGGTACCGATGAAACGGGCGATGGTGCGGCGGACGACGGCATAGGTGTTGTGCTCCTCGTCGTGGGTAGCGTACTCCTTGCCGATGCCGAGACCGAGTTCGAAGAGGGCAAGCGAGACGATGAGGGTATTGACCGACTGGATGAAAATGTTGACCAGTTCCTTGCCATCGGTCAGCCCGGAATAGAACTGGAAGCCGGCCAGCGCCGTCAGGAAAAGAGCGATAGCCAAAAAAATCAGCGAGAACATCAGGCCTATGGCGATCTTGAATCGTGCTTTCATGGATGTCATGGTTGCAATCTCCTTTGGTGAACAGCATAGAATGCCGGCCGGCTATCCGGTCCGGGGTGCCAAGACTAGGCCATCGAGGTTCCCGCCGGAACCGGATATGGCGCACAAGTTTTCGCGACAACAGGCAACACCGAAGTGTGCGTCCACACATTTTCAGTCGAAGCTTGCCGGGTCGCCCTTTCCCGATCCCCCCGTTGCGTCTATAATGTTTGACTGACGTAACCCGTGGCGTCCTCGCCCACCCCCTCCACGAAAGTTGCCCATGAAAAAGAAGATCATCATCGCCCTTGTCCTGTTGTGCTCCGCCGCCGCCGGAATTTTCTGGTGGCGCGCCGCCCACCGCGAAAAGCCGGTCAAAATCGTCGCCGCGGAGGATGTGAAGCGCGGAACGGTGCGCAAGGTCCTGGAAGAGACCGGCATTGTCAAGGCCCAGGTCGGCGCCATCGTCAAAATCGGCGCCCGGGCCACCGGCACCATCGATCGGATGCTGGTCAAGGTGGGCGACCACGTCGCCAGGGGGCAGCTGGTCGCCGTCATCGACCGCCGCGAGCTGCGTGCCCAGGAGGCGGAAGCCGCCGCCCGCCTCGCCTCGGCCCGCGCCGAACTGGCCCGGGTGCGCGGGGTGTATCCCCTTGCCATCGACCAGGCCGAGGCCGAATTGGAAGAGGCCCAGGCTCAGGCCGCCTACCTGAAAGGGAACGCCGAACGGCTGGCCGCTCTCTTTGCCGACAAATACGTCTCCCGCGACGAGACGGAAAACGCCCGGCAGCAGGCCGAAGCACAGATGCAACTGGTGGCGGCGCGCAGCGCCAACCTCGACCGGCAGTGGCACGAGTCGGCGGAGGAACAGAAAAAGGCCGAGATGGCGGTGCGCCAGGCCGAGTCGGCCCTGGAGTCGATTCGGGTGCGCGTCTCCTACACCGACATCCACAGCCACATCGACGGCGTGGTCAGCCAGGTCACCGCCCAGGAAGGGGAGACCATCGTTGCCGGCCTGCAGGTGGCGAACCTGATCACCGTCCTCGATCCGCAGCGTCTGGAAATGTGGGTCTACGTCGACGAAACCGACGTCGGCCAGGTGAAGCCGGGGCAGAAGGTGGAGTTCAAGGTCGACGCCTACCCGGGACGAATTTTCGAGGGCGAGGTGCTGACCATCTACCCGCAGCCGGAAATCCGCGACAACATCGTCTACTATCAGGCGCTGGTCGGCATCAGTCCCGAGCAGGCGACCCTGCTGCGGCCGGAGATGACCACTCAGGTGCAGATCATCGTGGACGAAAAGGCAGACGTACTGCTCATTCCCAACAACGCTCTCAAGTGGGTCGACAGCCAGCAGGTGGTCTTCGTTCAGGCGCCGGACGGGGAGGTGCGCAGGATCACGCCGAAACTCGGGCTGGCCGGGGTGACGCACAGCGAGGTGGTCGAGGGTCTGGCCGAGGGAGAGAAGGTGGCGACCCAGGTGGAGCTGCCAGGGGCGAAGGCCGCCAAGGAAAAGGGGAAACCGTGAGCGGCGCCGAGGCCCTCATCCGCCTCGAGGGGATGACCAAGACCTACTTGCAGGGAGAGCTGACGGTGGAAGTCCTCAAGGGGATCGATCTGCAAATTGCCGCCGGCGAGTTCGTCGCTCTGCAGGGCCCTTCCGGCTCGGGCAAGTCGACCCTGATGCACCTGCTCGGCCTGCTCGACCGCCCCAGCGCCGGCCGCTACTGGCTGCAGGGGGAGGATGTGGCCGGGCTCGGCGACGACCGGCTCAGCGAATTGCGCAACCGCCTCATCGGCTTCCTTTTCCAGACCTTCTACCTGGTCCCCTACCTGTCTGCCCTGGAGAACGTGGTGCTGCCCGGCCTCTACAGCCCGGGGTCGGCCCGCCATCTGCGGCATCGGGCCGAGGAACTGCTGGTGCAGGTGGGCCTGGGCGATCGCCTCCACTTCAAGCCGACCCAACTCTCCGGCGGTCAGCAGCAGCGCGTCGCCCTGGCCCGCGCCCTGGTCAACGACCCGCAGGTGCTGCTGGCCGACGAACCGACCGGTCAGCTCGACTCGGCGACCAGCGCCGAAATCATGGAGCTGATCGCCAGCATTCACCGCCAGGGACGGACGGTGGTTCTGGTCACCCATGACGCTCCGACCGCCGCCTGCGCCGAGCGAAGCATTTTCCTGCAAGATGGCCGGGTCGTCCATGCTTGACACCCTGCGCCAGCTCACGCGGGTGTGCGGCATGGCCGTCGCGGCGCTGTGGGCCTACCGGCTGCGCAGCGCCTTCGTCGTCGCTGCCATTGCCCTGGGCATCGCCTCCCTGACCGTCATCGTCGCCTCCATCGACGGCGCCGAGCGCAAGGCGCGGCAGATCGTCGAGATGTTCGGCCCCGACACCGCCTTCGTCCTCGGCGGCGATATCGAGAGCCGGGCCGTCGGCCAGCGCACCCTGACCCTCTCCTATGAGGATGCCCGCCGCATCCGCGCCGAGCTGCCCGGCGTCTACCTGGTGGTGCCGATGCGGGCGCGCAGTAACGTGACCGTGTATTTCGGCGACCGCCGGATGGACCTGCCGATCGCGGTCGGCTCTACCGCCGGCTATGCCGAGGTCTGGAACTGGCCGTTGGCCGAAGGGCGCGACTTCAGCGAGGAAGACGTCGAGCGGGGGGCGAAGGTCGCCCTGATCGGCGACACCCCGGCGCGGGAGCTCTTCGGAGACGCTTCCCCCCTCGGCTTCACCATCCTGGTCGACAAGCTGCCGGTGCAGATCATCGGCCGGCTGGCCTACCGCGGCGTGGCCGGCATGGGACCGCCGGTCGACGACCGCATCATCCTCCCCATCACCACCCTGACCCAGCGCTTCAATCTCGACCGCAAGTACTTCCGGGCATTGCGGGTCAAGTTCAGCGACCCGGAGAACATGGCTTTCCACGTCGAGAACCTTCGCAGCCTGCTGCGCCGCCTGCACAACCTTGCCCCCGGCGACAAGGACGACTTCACCATCCTCACCGCCGAGGAGATTCTCAAGTTCCTCTCCATGTTCAAGGGGGGGCTGCTGCTGTTCCTCGGGATCACCGCGGCGGTGGCGATGGTGGTCGGCGGCTTCGTCCTGGCCAATCTTTTTTATCTCAGCGTCAGCGAACGCCGCACCGAAATCGGCCTGAAGAAGGCGCTGGGCGCCAAGAGCCGGGCGATCCTGCAGCAGTTTCTGGCCGAGGCGGTCGGCCTCACCCTGATCGGCGCCCTATTCGGCATGATTCTCGGCATGGGGATGGGCAAGCTGCTGGAGCGGCTGGAGATCCTGCAGATCCTCTTCTCCTGGAAGGTCTTCATCTACTCGGTGGCGGCGGCAGTCGCCATCGGTCTCCTCTTCGGCCTCAAGCCGGCCCGCCAGGCCGCCGCCCTGCCGCCGGTGGAAGCGTTGAAGGGGGTGTAGCGCCATGCTCTTCTCCCTCAAAATCGTCCTCGCCTCCCTGCGCCTGCACCGGCTGCGCACCGCCCTGGC
>DATBML010000118.1:0-10537 GCA_036554885.1 Desulfuromonadales bacterium | reverse complement strand
GAGGACATCGGGGTGGCTCAGATCGACCACCACCGGGAATTGCGACAGGGGACTCCCGAAATCATCCTGGGTGAAAGCAAGTCGGCCGACCAGTTGCTGACCATCGTCGAGAAGATGGTCGAGCGGGGGAGCAACATCCTCGTCACCCGCCTAAGCCGGGAGAAGGCCGAAACCCTGCTCGCACTCCACCCCGCCGGTGGTTATGACGTCGACGGACGCACCTTCACCCTGGTGCAGCGGCCGATCGAGATCGTCGGCCGGGGGAAAATCCTGGTAGTCTGTGCCGGCACCTCGGACATTCCGGTGACCCGCGAGGCGACCGTTACCGCCCGACTGCTCGGCAACGAGGTGGAAGAGATCGTCGACGTCGGCGTGGCCGGCATCCACCGTCTGCTGGCCCGGACGGAGAGTCTGCGCGAGGCGGCCGTGATCATCGTCGTGGCCGGCATGGAAGGGGCGCTGCCCTCGGTGGTCGGAGGCCTGGTCTCGGTGCCGGTCATCGCCGTCCCGACGTCGGTCGGCTACGGCGCCGCATTCGGCGGCGTGGCCGCCCTGCTCGGCATGCTCAACTCCTGCGCCAGCGGGGTTACGGTAGTCAATATCGATAATGGCTTTGGCGCCGCGTTCGCCGCCAGCCGCATCAACCGCCTACCGGGCGGATGAAAAACGCCCATCTGCGGCGTTGCGCTCGCCCCTCGTCGACGACGTACCTTGCGGTACGCCTTACTCCTCTGGACTTCGGGCGCCTTGCATCTGAGCATTTTTGATCCGCCCTTGGGTGGACCAGCATTGCTGGAGGTAATTTGAAAACCCTCTTCCTCGACACCTTTTCCGGCATCTCCGGCGACATGTTCCTCGGTTTGCTGGTCGACCTCGGGGTCGATCCCGCCGCTATCGAGGCGGAGCTGCAAAAGCTCCCCGTTGCCGGCTGGCGTTTCGAGTGCCGGCGGGAAAAGCGCCAGGGGATCGAAGGGACGCGCCTCGTCGTCCACTGCGCCGAGGAAAAGCACCATCGCACCTGGGCGGATATCGACCGGATGCTCGCCGAAAGCGGCCTGCGGCCGCCGGTGCGGGATTTGGCCCGGCGGATCTTCCGCCGTATCGGCGAGGCCGAGGCGAGGGTGCACGGGGTGCCGCTCGCAAAGGTCCACTTTCACGAAGTCGGCGCCCTCGACTCCATCGTCGATATCGCCGGCGCCGCCGCCGGCCTGCACCAGCTCGACGTGGGCAAAGTCGTCTGCTCTCCCCTGCCGCTCGCCCGGGGGATGATCGATACCGCCCACGGCGCTTTCCCCCTGCCGGCGCCGGCTACGGTCGCCATTCTCCAGGGCTATCCGGTCACCGACGGGCACTCGGAATTCGAACTGGTCACCCCGACCGGCGCAGCCATCGCCGCCGAAATCGCCGTCTTCGGGCCTCTGCCGGCCATGACTCTCGCTCGGGTCGGTTACGGCGTCGGCGGCCGGCAGCTGCCGGACCGGCCGAACCTGCTGCGGGGGATGCTCGGCAAACCGACAGTGGCAACGGAAACCGACCGGGTGGCGGTGCTGGAGACCCACCTCGACGATGCCAACCCCGAGTGGCTGGGGACGCTGATGGAGCGCCTGCTGGCGGCGGGCGCCCACGATGTCGGCTACGGGCCGCTGCAGATGAAAAAGAACCGTCCCGGCCTGCGGGTCACGGTCATCGCCCCGCCGGAGCAGGCTTCCGCCCTGGCCTCCCTGCTGCTGCGGGAGAGCAGTGCCATCGGTGTGCGCTGCCACGAAACGGTGCGCTACAAGCTGCGCCGCGAGGAGCGGACGGTCGCCACACCCCTCGGAGAGGCCCGGGTCAAGCTCCTCTTCGACGGCGAGGAACTTGTCCGCATCACGGCGGAGCACGACAACTGCCGCAGCCTGGCGGAGAAAAGCGGCCGACCCCTCCCCGAAGTCTACCGGATGGTGGAGCGAGCGGCGGATGAATTTTTTGAAAACCCGTCCCGGGTCCAGGGTCCCGGGTCCAAGGTTTAAAAACTCGCCTTTGGACCAGGGACCAGAGACTCGAGACTCGATTCTATGCGCCGCTTTATCCTCTTCCTCAGCAGCAACGCCGGACTCGGCTATTCGCCGGTCGTTCCCGGCACCGTCGGCACCCTGGCGGGAATTCCCGCTTTCTGGCTGTTGGCGCCGCTGCCGCCGTTCCTCTATGCGCTGACCTGGCTCGGCCTGCTTTTTCTCTCTTTCTGGGCGGCCGGCGAAGCGGGTAAGATTTACGGGGTGGTCGACGACGGCCGCATCGTCATCGACGAACTGGTCGGCTACCTGGTCACCGTCGCCTTTCTTCCTTTTTCCTGGACGGCGGCGATTGCCGGTTTTTTCCTCTTCCGCTTCTTCGACATCACCAAGATCCCGCCGGCCCGCTGGTTCGACCGGCAATTGAAAAACGGTTACGGGGTGGTGCTGGATGATGCGGTGGCAGGGGTGTACGGGGCGATCGCCCTGCGGGCAACACTCTGGGTCATTGGTCACTAGTCATTGGTCATTGGTTTAAAACAAACGACAAAGGACAAATGACAAGGGACGGTTTTATGGTTTTGAAGATCGCCGTCCTCGCCGTCGGTGACGAACTGCTCAACGGCGAGATGTCCGACACCAATACGGCGCGGATTGCCCGCTGCCTCGGCGCGCACGGACTGACCCTCCGCGAATCGCGATCCGTGGCCGACGTGGAGATGGATATCGTGGAAGCGCTGCTCGACCTGGCCCGCCGCCAGGATGTAGTCATCGTCACCGGCGGTCTCGGTCCCACCACTGACGACCTGACCGCCCGGGCCGCCGCCCGGGCTTATGAGCGTCGGCTGATACTGAGCGATGAAGCGCTGCAGCAGATCCGCGAGCATTTCCGCCGCAGCGGGCGGCCGATGCATCCGGGCGACCAAAAGCAGGCGCTGCTGCCGCAGAAAGCGACAATTCTCCCCAATCCGGTCGGGAGCGCTCCCGGCTTCCTCCTGCACCAGGGCGGCAAGGACATCTTCTTCCTGCCCGGGGTGCCGGCAGAAATGGCCGGCATACTCGAGCAGTCGATTCTGCCCCGACTGCAGGAAAGGGCAGGAGGAGATTTCCCACTGCAGGAGAGAGTGCTCAAGGTTTTCGGGCTGTCGGAACCGAAGACTGAGGAGCGGCTTGCGGAAATGCTGCCTGCAGGGGTCGCGCTGGCGTTCGGCGTCGACTTCCCCTTCGTTCATGTCAAGCTGCGGGCAACCGGTGAAGAGGCGGAGTCGCTCCTGGACCAGGCCGAACTGGCGGCGCGTCAGGCGCTCGATGATTTCGTCGTCGCCATGGGCGCCGGGAGCCTGGTACAGACAGTCGCCCACCAACTGACCGCCGCCGGGCTGACCCTGTCGCTGGCCGAGTCGTGCACCGGCGGCCTGATCGCCAAGCTGCTCACCGACCTTCCCGGCGCCTCCGCCTTCCTGGAGCGGGCAGCAGTCACCTACGCCAACAGCGCCAAGGGTGACTGGCTGGGAATCCCCGCCGACCTGCTCGCGCGCGAGGGCGCGGTGAGCGAAGCCTGTGCCCTGGCCATGGCCCGGGGGATTCGGCGAACCGCCGGCACCAACGTGTCGTTGGCCGTCACCGGCATCGCCGGCCCCAACGGCGGCACTCCGGGCAAACCCGTCGGCACCGTTTACATCGCCCTGGCGGCGGCCGACGCGGAACAGGTCAGGGGGTATCGCTTCGGCGGCGAGCGGGAGCAGATTCGTACCCTTTCGGCCTGCATGGCCCTGGACTGGCTGCGTCGTTATCTCGGCGCCCGGACGGCGGGAGCACCTCCGCACTCCGGGCCGGCATACTAGCTGGGCACCTTTTCGGAGAGACCGCAATTGGATTCGAGCCGGCTGAAAAACCGAACCGGAATCCTGCTGACAGTAGCTGTTGGCACCCTATTGCTGACGGCAACGGTCCTGCTTTGCCCCCATCCGCCTGGCGAAATCGGCAGAACGGCCCTCCTTTTCCTCTTCACCTGCGGCATCATCCTCACGGCCCTCCCCCTGATTTCCCTGCGCCGCACCAGTCAGCGCAACCGGCAGTTGCAGTGTGACTGCGAGCGGCTTGCAGCAGAAAACGAGAACCTGAGCCTCGCCCATCGACTTGCCGAGCGACGCAGCCGGCAACTGCTCGACAACGCCGGTGACGCCATATTTTTCATCAATCCGGAGAACGGCTCGCTGCTGGAGATGAACCGCCAGGCCGAAGAGCTCCTCGGCTACACGGCGGCAGAGATTCATGCCCTCTCGCTGGCGACGGTTTTCCCCGGCCACCAGCGACGGCGCTATCTGCGCCTGGTCAGAAACGTTCTCGACAACGGCTACGGGGAAGATGACGATCTGTTGTTCCGGCGCAAGGACGGGACGCTGTTCACGGGCGCCGTCCATGCCCGCCTCGGCGAACTGGGCGCCAACAGAGTGGTGCACGGCGTCCTGCGCAACATTACGGAAATCAAGCGGATCGAACGGGAACTGCGCCAGAAGAATCAGGACCTGACCCTGGTCAACGCGATTGCCCGGCAGGCCTCGGGAAATCGCGACCTGCCGACCATGCTGAGCGAAGTCCTGACCAGGACGGTGCAGGCCTCCGCGGCTGCCGGTGGCGGCATCTACCTGGCGAGCGACGAAGGCAGCAGCCTGCATCTGGCCGCACATCAGGGCATCGCCGACTCTTTACTCGTGGATCTCGAACATATCACAAGCGGGACGGGACTCGCCGGCCGGGTGGCCGCCACCGGCCATGCGCTCAGCTCGTCCGACCTGCAGAAAGACCACAGGGTACGCTCCCAGGCGGTTCTGGCGGCCGGCTGGCGCGCCTTCCAGGCCGTTCCGCTGGTCGCCGGCGGCAGCACCATAGGCGTGCTCTTCCTGTTCAGCCTGGAGAAGCGCATCACCCGGCGCGAGGAACTCAACCTGCTGCTCTCCATCGGTCGCCAGGTCGGAACAGCCGTCCAGAGCATCCAACTCTTCGAGGCCCTGCAGTGGCAGTACCGACTGACCCGGGCCAGTAACCGGGAGTTGAAACAATCGCGCCGGCAGCTCGAGGAGAACCTGAGCCGGCTGGAAGAGACCAACCGGGAACTGGAGCGGCTCGACCGTATGAAGAGCAACTTCCTGGCGATGGCGTCCCATGAATTGCGCACGCCGCTCACTTATGTCCTCGCCGGCGCCGAATTGCTCAACAGCGCTCTCGACAGCCGGCTGAGCGCCGAAGAGAGGCAGGTGCTGGACGCCGTCTACGAAGGAGGCAAGCGGTTGGAGACTATCGTCCAGGACTTGCTCGAAGCGGCCCGTATCGAATCGCAAAGCCTTTATCTGGAGCGCGAACCGGTCGACCTGCCGGCCCTCATCGCCGAGATCGGGCAGAACTTCCGGCCGGTTTTCGAACAGCGCAATCTCGCCTTTCGGGTGCACGATTGCCCCGCCCCGATCGAGCTCAGCGGCGACACCCACCATCTCAGAAAAACCTTCCAGCGACTGATGGAGAACGCCGTCAAGTTTACTCCCGAGGGAGGGGAGATCGAGGTCCGCATGACCATCCGCGATTCTTTCGAACTCAAGCCGCTCGAGCCGACGCTGCGGCCGTTCTCCGCCTCGTTCTTTCGCAACCTCACCTCCGAACGGCTGCTGCAGGTCACCGTCCGCGACAGCGGCGTCGGCATCGACCCGGAAGAGCAGCTCAGAGTGTTCGACCGATTCTATGAAGTCGGCCGCATCACCGAGCACTTCACCTCACGGACCCGCTTCGGCGGCAAGGGCGTCGGGCTGGGATTGAGCCTGGTCAAGGGGATGGTGGAAGCGCACGGCGGCATGGTCTGGGTGGAAAGCTCCGGGACCTCCGGATGCGCCGGCGGCAGCGCCTTTCACGTGCTGCTGCCGCTGGCATCAGACATCAGCGAGGTTGTCGATGCGGCAGGTTAGAGCCTTCCTGGCCATTCCCGTCACCGACGAGCTGCGCCGGGGGATGGCCCGGCTGCAGCGGGAGTTGACCGGCAGCCTGCCGGGCATCCGCTGGGTCAACCCGGCGACCATCCATCTGACCCTCCGGTTTTTCGGCGACGTCCCTGAAGAATCCCTTGAAAAGATAGGGGATGTTATGCTATCCGTAGGACGCTTAAGTGCTCCATTCCAGGTGGAGGCGGCCGGTGTCGGCGCCTTCCCCTCCCCGGCCCGTCCACGGGTGATCTGGCTAGGCGTACGGGGCGGGCCTTCCCTGGCGGCCCTGTATGCGACAATGGAAGAGGGGCTGCGGCAAATCGGCTTCCCCGGCGAGGATCGTTCCTTTTCCCCCCACCTCACCCTCGGCCGCTGCCGGCAACGGATCGCCGCGGCCCAACCCGTTCTGGAGCGTTTCCGCGATTTCACCTGCGGCCCCCTGCCGGTAGACCGGGTGATTCTCTATGAAAGCCGCCTGGAGCCGGCGGGAGCGGTGCATCTGCCGCGAAAGACCGTTTATCTGGGCGGTCGGGACCTGCAGTGAACATCCGGAAGCGGTGTTCTCTAGGGTTTCATTACCTGCCTTACATTACCAACCTGACGAGCCAATTATCCCAGGAGGATTGACATGGGGGACAACAACCGCGATCGCGCCATAGACCTGGCCATGAGCCAGATCGAAAAACAGTTCGGCAAAGGAAGCATCATGCGCCTCGGCCTGGATACCGCCCTGCCGGATGTGCAGGCCATCTCCACCGGCGCCCTTTCCCTTGACATCGCTCTGGGTGTGGGCGGCGTGCCGCGCGGCCGCATCATCGAAATTTACGGCCCCGAATCATCGGGTAAAACCACGCTGGCCCTGCATATCGCCGCCGAAGCCCAGAAAACAGGAGGAATCGTCGCTTTTGTCGATGCCGAGCATGCCCTTGACATCCACTATGCGCGCAAACTCGGGGTCAGGACCGACGATCTGCTCGTTTCCCAGCCCGACACCGGCGAGCAGGCCCTGGAGATTGCCGAAGTCCTGGTGCGCAGCGGCGCCATCGACGTCCTCGTGGTCGATTCGGTGGCGGCCCTCGTTCCCCGCGCCGAAATCGAGGGCGAGATGGGGGATTCGCACATGGGCCTGCAGGCGCGGCTCATGTCGCAGGCGCTGCGCAAGCTCACCGCCACCATCAGCAAGTCCAACACCATCGTCATTTTCATCAATCAGATCCGCATGAAGATTGGCGTCATGTTCGGCAATCCGGAAACGACCACCGGCGGCAACGCCCTCAAATTCTACGCATCGGTGCGCATGGACATCCGCCGGGTCGCCTCGCTCAAGCAGGGGCAGGACGTGATCGGCAACCGTACGCGGGTCAAGGTGGTCAAGAACAAGGTGGCGCCCCCCTTCAAGGAAGCCGAATTCGACATCATGTACGGCGCCGGCATCTCCCGCGAAGGCGATATCGTCGATCTGGGCGCCGATTCCGGCATCATCGAGAAAAGCGGCGCCTGGTACTCCTACGGCGGCGAACGCATCGGCCAGGGCCGGGAAAATGCCAAGCAGTTTCTCAAGGACAACCCCGAACTGGCCCGCGCCGTCGAAGCGAAGATTCTCGAGCACTTCGGACTGAGCGCCCCGGCAGCGGCCGCGGTGAGGGCCTGATCCATGGAGCTCAACGACATCCTCTCGGTTGCCCTCAAGGCCCGGGCCTCGGACATTCATCTCAAAGCCGGGCTGCCGCCGATCTTCCGCATCGATGGCGCCCTGCGCCCCTTGCCCAAGGCATCGCGCATCGGCCCGGACCTCACCGAGAAGATCGCCCACGACATCATGAGCGAACGGCAGCGACTGCGCTTTGCCGAGGTTCATGAAGTCGACCTGGCCTACGGGGTACCCGGCCTGGGCCGTTTCCGCGTCAACACCTTCTCGCAGCGCGGCTCGGTCTCCCTGGTCTTCCGGACCATCCCCTTCGAGATCAAGGGGGTAGACGAACTGCTGCTGCCGCCGGTTCTGAAGAAAATGGCCATGGAGGAGCGCGGTCTGGTCCTGGTCACCGGCGCGACCGGTTCCGGCAAATCGACCACCCTGGCGGCGCTGATCGACTACATCAACACCAACCGGACCGCCCACATCGTCACCATCGAGGACCCGATCGAATATCTGCACCGCGACAAGAAGAGCATCATCAATCAGCGGGAGGTCGGCTTCGACACCGAAGGTTTTGAAATCGCCTTGAAGAGTGCCCTGCGCCAGGATCCCGACGTCATCCTGGTCGGCGAAATGCGCGACTACGAGACGATCGAGACTGCTCTGCTCGCCGCCGAGACCGGCCACCTGGTACTCTCCACCGTGCACACCATCGACGCCACCGAAACCATCAACCGCATCGTCTCGGTCTTCCCCCCCCACCAGCAGAGACAGATCCGGCTGCAGCTGTCCGCCGTCATCAAGGGGGTCGTCTCCCAGCGCCTTGTCCCCCGCGCCGACGGCAAAGGGCGGGTCCCGGCCATCGAAGTCATGGTCGCCACGGCCCGCACCCGGGAGTTGGTCGACGACAAGGAGAAGACCAAGCAACTGCGCGAGGCGATCCAGCAGGGCTTTACCGCCTATGGCATGCAGACCTTCGACCAGTCCCTGATGGGGCTGCTCAAGCGCCAGCTCATCACCCTGGAAGAAGCCCTGCGGCAATGCTCCAATCCCGACGATTTCAAGCTCAAGATCTCGGGCATATCCTCCACCTCCGACCTCAGCTGGGACGCCTTTGAAAAAGAGGAGTCGCCGGAGAAGGGGGAGCAGGCCGCCATTGAGCGATTCTGATGCCCTGCCGACAGCGCTTCGCCTGCTGGCAAGGCGCGGGCGAAGCGAAGCCGAGCTTGCTGAAAAGCTTCGGCATAAGGGCTTCAGCGAAGCGGCCGTCACTGCCGTCATGGCGCGATGCCGGCAACTGGGCTATCTGGACGACGCCCGCTTCGCTCGGGAGCGTGCCCGGGAGCTGATGCGGGGCGGGCGCGCCGTCGGCCGCCGCGTTCTGGCCGAGCTCCGGCAGCGAGGGGTTGCCGAGACGACGGCTCTTGCCGCCGTCGAGGAAGCCGCTCAGGAATTCGGCGAAGATGCCATGCTGGCCGACCTGCAGCGTCGCCGCTTCCCCGATTTTGCCTGGCCGGCGGCCGACGACCGGCAGCGGCAGCGGGTGGTCAATTATTTTCTGCGCCGGGGATTTTCCCTCACCCGGGTGCTGTCATTTTTACGCGAGAGGTAGAAAAAACCGTCATGATTACCGGCAACGAACTCCGCAGTCGCTTCCTGCAATTCTTCGAGGAGCGGGGGCACACCGTCGTCCCCTCCTCGTCGCTGATCCCCCACAACGATCCTACCCTGCTCTTCACCAATGCCGGGATGAACCAGTTCAAGGACTGCTTCCTCGGCCAGGAGAAGCGTCCCTATGTCCGGGCCGCCAGCTCACAGAAATGCGTGCGCGCCGGCGGCAAGCACAACGACCTGGAGAACGTCGGCCGCACCGCCCGCCACCACACCTTCTTCGAGATGCTCGGCAACTTCTCTTTCGGCGATTATTTCAAGAAGGAAGCGATCGCCTACGCCTGGGAGTTTCTGACCCGGGATCTGCAACTCGACAAGAGCCGCCTCTACGTCACGGTCTTCACCGACGACGACGAGGCTGCGGCGATCTGGCACGAGCAGGAGGGAGTCCCCAAGGAGCGGATCTACCGCTTCGGCGAGAAGGACAACTTCTGGTCCATGGGGGACACCGGCCCCTGCGGCCCCTGCACCGAAATCTTCTGGGACAACGGTCCCGAGGTCGGCTGCGGCCGCCCGGACTGCGCCGTCGGCTGCGATTGCGACCGCTACATGGAGATCTGGAACAATGTCTTCATGCAGTTCAACCGCAGCGCTGACGGTACACTTACTTCCCTCCCCAAGCCTTCCGTCGACACCGGCATGGGACTGGAACGCATCACCACCGTCATGCAGGGGGTCAAGTCCAACTACGACACCGACCTGCTGCGCGGCATCATCGCCTTCATCGAGCAGCTCGCCGGCAAGCGTTACGGCGCCGACCCCGACAACGACGTCTCGATGCGGGTGATTGCCGACCACTCCCGTTCCACCGCTTTCCTCATCGCCGACGGCGTCCTCCCCGCCAACGAGGGGCGGGGCTACGTGTTGCGGCGGATCATGCGCCGCGCCGCGCGCCACGCCAAGATGCTCGGCTTCACCGAACCGATGCTCTTCCGCAGCGCCCGCTACGTCATGGAGGCGATGGCCGAAGCCTACCCCGATCTCACGGAGCGGGTCGACTACGTCGCCAAGGTGGTCAGAATCGAGGAGGAACGCTTCATCCAGACACTCGACAACGGCTTGCGCATCCTCAATGACGAAGTCGAAAAGCTCAGGAAACTCAAGCAGACCGTCATCCCCGGCGAGATTGTCTTCCGTCTCTACGACACCTTCGGCTTCCCCGTCGACCTGACCGCCGACATTGTCGAAGGGGCGGGATTCACCCTCGACGAAGCGGGCTTCGAAACCTGCATGGAGCGGCAGCGCCAGAAGGCCCGCGAGCACTGGAA
>DATBML010000076.1:0-3380 GCA_036554885.1 Desulfuromonadales bacterium | reverse complement strand
GGCTCGGTCAGATCGGCCAGTAATTCGCCTGTTTCGGCATCGTGGATCAGGGTTCCCGGAGGAACGCGGATGGTCAGGTCTTCCCCTCCCTTGCCGTGCATCTTCTTGCCCATGCCGTGGCCGCCGCTCTCGGCCTTGTAATGGACCTTGTAACGGAAATCGAGGAGGGTTCCCAGTTCGCTGTCGACACGGAACCAGACGTCACCGCCGTCGCCGCCGTCGCCGCCGTCGGGGCCGCCCATCGGGACGAACTTTTCGCGGCGGAAAGAGACGCAACCGCGGCCGCCGTCGCCGGCCTTGACCTGGATTTTTACTTCATCAACGAACTTCATTTGCGTTTATATCACCTGGATTTTGGTTTGTCGTCGAACGGCCGGCGGAAACTGTTGGCGGCAGTCCAGACCACCGTTCCCAGAACACACCAGAAAGCGGCGAGACACTCCGCCGTCTCTTCCCAGAACACCCTGACCGGTTTGGCCAGTGGCAACAGCTTCTTGTCCATGGCTTCGCCGACAAGGTAGAAGGCGGCCGCCGCCAGCAGATAATACAGGAGCGGGGAACGAAGGTAGGCCAGCGCGTCTTCCTTCAGCCGGTGCCGGTTTCTCAACACGCCGAGCAGAACTACCCCCCAGAGCAGACCAAGCAGAAGGTTCCTGCCGGTTCCACTCCCCAGAAAGGTCAGTACGTCGGGCAGGCCAAGCTTTTCCACGTCGAGTTCGCGCAGGAAAAGGGACAGGAACAAGACCGCCAGTCCGGCGGCGATATAGGGAGGCGGCTGGCGCCGGAGTGGTGCCAGGTTGACGAGACTCAATGCCAGGGCGAGGAAGAGGGCGGCGGCCTGGAGATTCTCCAGCAATCGGTTCTCGTCGGCGACGCCGGGATCTGCCTGCCAGGCCAACAAGAGAAGGATGACGAAGGCCAGGCAGACGACGGCATGGCCGGCAAGCAGCTTCGATTTGGACAACACGTGTTTCATATGCGCTTTTCCTGGATAAACGCAAAAAAAGCCCGAAGTCCGCAGCGCGAACCTCGGGCTTCCATTTTTTCGGCTGTGCCGCCGGAACGGATCAGGCCGGGTAAACGCTGATCTTCTGCCGGGTCTTGTCCTTGCGTTCGAACTTGACCACGCCGTCGACCAGGGCGAAGAGCGTGTAGTCCTTGCCGCAACCGACGTTGTTGCCGGGGTGGAAGGTCGTTCCACGCTGGCGGACAAGAATCGAGCCGGCGGTTACGCTTTCGCCGCCGAAACGCTTCACGCCCAGGCGTTTGCCTGCGCTGTCGCGGCCGTTACGGGAACTGCCGACGCCTTTTTTGTGTGCCATGGAAAAACCTCCTTAAGCCTCGATGCCTGTAATCTTCAGGCGAGTGATGGGCTGACGGTGTCCGTAGGCCTTGCGATAGCCCTTGCGCCGCTTGGAGTGAAAGACGAGGACTTTCTTGTCCTTGTCCTGCTCGACGATCCGCGCCTTGACTTTCGCACCTGGGAGAAGGGGTGTTCCGATTTTAACCTCTTCGCCACCGACCATGAGGACCTCGTTCAGCTCGATGGAATCACCCACCGCGCCGTCGATTTTCTCGACCTTCAACAGGTCTCCTTCGGAAACTTTGTACTGTTTTCCTCCGGTCTTGATCACCGCATACATCAAAAATTCACCTCGCTCTCGATTGGTTATCTGTTACCGGTAACGGGGCACTATATTCGCCGTCCGGCCATGCTGTCAAGGGAAAATTTGTTTTATCCGACCATGATTTCGAACTGCTCGATATGAAAGCCCTGGCGGGCGGTGATGGCGATCTGTTTTTCAAAGCGCCGCTCGATCTCCTCGATCCCCTGGCGTTCCTCGTCATAGAGCAGGGAAGCGATGTCGGGATGGACCAGCAGGGTCAGGCGATAGCCCGGCAGGTCACGAATTTCCCGGCGCAACTCGCGGAAAATCTCGTACGCCACCGTGATGCGGCTCTTGACGTAGCCTTTCCCTTCGCAGTATGGACAGGGTTCGCAGAGGGTGCGGCCGATGCTCTCGCGCACCCGCTTGCGGGTCATCTCCACCAGGCCGAGCTCGGAGATTTTGAGGATGTTGGTCTTCGCCTTGTCGTTCTTGAGCGTCTCCTCGAGGGCCGAGTGGACCTTTTCCCGGTGCAGTTCCTTCTCCATGTCGATGAAGTCGATGATGATCAGCCCGCCGATGTTGCGCAGGCGCAGCTGAAAGGCGATCTCCTTGACCGCCTCCAGGTTGGTCTTGAGGATGGTGTCCTCGAGGTTGTGCTTGCCGACGAAGCGGCCGGTGTTGACGTCGATGGCGGTCAGCGCTTCGGTCTGCTCAATGATGATGTAGCCGCCGCTCTTCAGCCAGACCTTGCGCCCCAGCGCCCGGGCGATCTCCACCTCGAGGCCGAAGGCGTCGAAGATCGGCTCGTCGTCGTCGTAGAGTTCGATGACGTACTTGAGCCGCGGCATGAAGGTGCCGATGAAGCGGACGATCTTGTCGTACTCCTCCTGGGTGTCGACGACGATGCGGTCGACGTCCTCGGTAAGGATGTCGCGCAGCACCTTGCTGGTCACGTCGAGGTCCGAATGGATGAGGAGAGGCGCACGCCGGTTTTCCCGGCGCCGGGCGATGTCCTGCCAGAGTCCGACGAGAAACTCCATGTCGGCGTGCAGGTCCTCTTCGCTCTTCCCCTCGGCGGCGGTGCGGACGATGAATCCGGTCCCGGGGGGGCGGATCTGCTCGACGATTTGCCGCAGCCGGTCCTTCTCCTCGTCATTCTCGATGCGTCTGGAGATACCGATATGGTCGACGGTCGGCATGTAAACCAGGTGCCGTCCCGGCAGCGAGACGTGCGAAGTGATGCGCGCTCCCTTGGTGCCGATCGGCTCCTTGGCCACCTGCACCAGGATTTCCTGTCCCTCCTGCAGCAGGTCCTCGATCGGCGGCAGGGGCGGATGCTCCTCCGCCGTCCCCTCGGCAGGCTTGGCATGCTGGCTGTTCCCCTCGACGAACTGCTCCACCGCCTCCATCTCGTCGAGCACGTCGGCGACATAGAGAAACGCCGCCTTCTCCAGGCCGATGTCGACGAAGGCGGCCTGCATGCCGGGGAGCACGCGGATCACCTTCCCCTTGTAGATGTTGCCCACAATCCCCCGTTCCCGGCTGCGTTCGATGTAGAGTTCGGCGATATGGCCGTTCTCCAGCAGCGCCACCCGGGTTTCGTGGGAGGTGGTGTTGATGACCAGTTCCTTGGTCATGTCACCTCTCCAGTCAAAATGTAATATGTCGAATTGATGAATTTTTGTAGGGGCGCACCCGCGTGTGCGCCCTGACACGGCAACCGCCAAAGCCGGGGCGGACACATGGACCGCCCCTACATGACCAATTGCT
>DATBML010000072.1:0-6293 GCA_036554885.1 Desulfuromonadales bacterium | reverse complement strand
TACCGGCAAAGTGGCGGTGGCGCTGGCGATCCTCGTGGTGGGGTTGTGGCTGGCCTTTCTGCTGCGCGACCGCACGCGGAGCCTGGTGGCCAGATGGTTCAAGCTCGAGGCGGTGGCGGCGGTCCTGGTCGAGAAGGTCCTGACGGCGCTGGTCGTCGTCGCCGTTTTCACCTTCGCCCTGATCACGGTCAAGATTCCCCTGACGATCTTCGCCTTCATGGGCGGCGCGCTCGCCATCGGTGTCGGCTTCGGGGCACAAAACCTGATCAACAACTGGATCAGCGGCATGATCCTCCTGCTTGAGCGGCCGATCAAGGTGGGGGATGTCGTCGAGATCGACAGTGGCCGCGGTCGGGTGACCAGTATCGGCGCCCGCTGCTCGCAGGTGCGGCGCTTCGATGGATTCGACGTGCTGGTGCCGAACAGCGAATTTCTGCAGAAGAGCGTCATCAACCTGACGCTGGCGGACGAACTCATTCGCCTCAATGTGCGGGTCGGGGTCGCCTACGGCTCGCCGACCAGGGAAGTAGTCCGGCTCATGGCTGAGGCGCTGGACAAGCACGGCCGTATTCTCAAACAGCCGGAACCGGTGGTCCTGTTCGAGGATTTCGGCGGCAGTGCCCTGCTCTTCAGCGCCTATTTCTGGGTGCAGGTCAGCCCAACCTACGATTATCGCATCATCGAGAGCGATTACCGGCACATGCTCGACCGCCGCTTCGGAGAGGCCGGGATCGTCATCGCCTTCCCGCAGCTCGACGTCCACCTGAACGGGGCGGGACTGACGTCGCCCCCAGCGGAAGACAGGGAGACCGTCGGAGACCGCCGGATTCCAGCCAATGGAACCGGGCGGGAGCCCGGTCAGGCGAAATAATCATTCAGGCAAGAATATACCGCGTAAGCGCAGAGGAGACACTTTCCATATGTTGATCGATCGCTCAACCGCCATTGATATCACCCGCACCACCCTGGCCGTCCTGTTCATCGGCATCCTCATTGCCGCCTGCTTCTGGATCATGCGGCCCTTTCTGCTGCCGCTGCTCTGGGCGGCGATGATCGTCATCGCCACCTGGCCACTGATGCGGGGAGTACAGAAGCGGCTGTGGGGAAGGCGGGGCCTGGCCGTTACGGTCATGACCCTGGCGATGCTGCTGGTCTTTTTCGTCCCGTTCACACTGGCCCTTGTCGCCATTGTCCAGAACGCCGATGAGATCGTTGCCTGGGCCAGGTCGCTGGGGGCGGCCTCGCTCGGCCCGCCACCGGATTGGCTCGGCAGAATTCCGGTGATCGGCAGCCGCATCGTCGAACAATGGCAGTCGGTGGCAGCCGGCGGGCAAGAAGGCCTGGCTCCACGTCTCGCCCCCTATGCCAGTAAACTGGTCTCCTGGCTCATCGCCCAGGCCGGCAGTGTCGGCATGATGCTGGTCTCCTTTCTACTCACCGTGATTCTCTCTGCAATACTTTACGCCAACGGCGAGACGGCGGCGAACGGTGTTTGCCGGTTCGCCCGTCGCCTGGCCGGCCCACAGGGGGAGGAAGCCGCCATTCTCGCCGGCAAGGCGGTTCGCGGCGTTGCCCTCGGCGTCGTCGTCACCGCCCTGGTCCAGGCCTTCCTCGCCGGCATCGGCCTGGCTGTGGCCGGAATTCCGGCGGCGATGCTGCTGACGGCAGTCATCTTCGTCTGCTGCGTGGCGCAGATCGGGCCCGCCCCGGTCCTGTTTCTGTCCGTCGGCTGGCTCTTCTGGAAGGAACAGACCTTATGGGGCTCACTGCTGCTGGTCTGGTCGATCGGCGTCGGCGCCCTCGACAACTTCCTGCGTCCGATCCTGATCAAGAGGGGAGCCGACCTGCCGCTGCTGCTGATCTTTGCCGGCGTCATCGGCGGCCTCATTGCTTTCGGCGTCATCGGGTTGTTCATCGGACCGGTGATGCTGGCCGTCACCTATACCCTGCTGGGAGCCTGGGTCGACGGGGAAAAAGCCGGGCCGGCCAGCCAGCAGCCGGGCGGGGAGTCGCCAGGGAAGGCAATCCGCTCAGGAAGCGAGTGAAGCCGGGGCGAGAAATGCTGTTTGCCAAGGAGGTTTGCAATGCATTTTCGGTCGATCTTTCATGTGGTGGTGCTGGTGGCGTCCTGTCTGACCCTCGGCTTGTCCGGGCTGGCTGCGGCAGCAGAGGAGCCTGCGGAGCTGCTGGATGTGGAGAGTGCGCTGGCGGGAAACACCGCGCCGGTGGTGGTGGATGGGGTGACCCTGTTTCGGGTGCGCGGTATCGGCGCCTTCCCGGCGGAAAAACGCGCCGAAGCCATCTCCGAGCGCATCGTGGCGCTGGCGGCGGACCGGTCTTTTCCCAGGGAAGCGCTGCGACTCGAGGAGGAGGCGGGCGCCACCCTGATCATGGCCGACAAGAAGCGCATCATGGGTGTTTTCGAAGCCGATGCTCGCCTGGAAGGGATCGACCGGCAGACGCTGGCGCAGAGTTACCGTTCGCGGACCGGCGAGGCGATCGAGGCCTGGCGGCATGACCGCGCCCCGGGAGTGCTGAAGCGGAATGTGCTCTTCGCCCTCGGCGCGACCTTGCTGCTTGCGCTGGCGCTTCGGATCGGGTTCTGGATTTATCGCCGCCTGGGCGCCTGGCTCGAGGTGCACCTCAGGTCGAAGTTCCAGGGGGTCCAGATCCGGAAGTTCCAGCTTGTCCGCGGCGAACAGCTGTGGCAGCTGTTTACCGGCGCCCGCAGTCTGTTCTGGGCGGTCGTCGTGCTGGCGGCGATCTACCTCTACCTTTTTAACGTGCTCTCCCTCTTTCCCTGGACGCGGGGTCTCGGCAAGGGCCTGGTCGACATCCTGATCAACCCCTTGCGCATCATGGGCCTGGGCCTGCTCAAGGCCGTTCCCGACCTGGTCTTCCTGCTGGTCTTCTTCTTCGTCACTCGCTACGTGCTCAAGCTCGTCCGTCTTTTTTTCGCCGGAGTTGCCGACGGCACCGTCGTCCTCCCCGAATTCGAGGCCGAATGGGCCTGGCCCACCTTCCGGCTGGTGCGGCTGCTGCTTATCGCCTTCGCCCTGATTGTCGCCTACCCTTATATTCCCGGTTCGGATTCGGGGGCTTTCAAGGGGGTGTCGCTCTTCATCGGCGTGCTCTTCTCGCTGGGTTCCTCCAGCCTCATCGGCAACCTGATCGCCGGCTACAGCATGACCTACCGCCGCGCCTTCAGGATAGGAGACCGGATCAGGGTGGGCGAGCACATCGGCGACGTCGAGCAGAGGCGGCTGCTGGTCACCCACCTGCGCACCCCGAAGAATGAAGAGGTGGTGATCCCCAACTCGACCATCCTCGGCGGCGAGGTGGTCAACTACAGCACACTGGCCCGGCAGCAGGGGCTGATCCTGCACACCACCGTCGGCATCGGCTACGAGACGCCCTGGCGGCAGGTCGAGGCGATGCTGCTCGAGGCGGCATCCCGCACTGCCGGCCTGCTGCGGGAGCCGGCGCCCTTCGTGCTGCAGAAGGCGCTCGGCGACTTCTGCGTCACCTACGAGATCAATGTCTACTGCTCCAAGCCGCAGGAAATGGGGCCTCTGTACAGCGAGCTGCACCGCAGTATCCTCGACGTCTTCAATGAGTACGGGGTGCAGATCATGACCCCGGCCTACGAGGGTGACCCGGAGCAGCCGAAGGTGGTGTCGAAGGAGAAGTGGTACACCGCCCCGGCGAAACCCCCGGAGCGGTAATACCGGGGTCGGCAGGGGCAGTCTGCGCTGCTCCTGCTGACTCGCCCGCCATCCCCCTCCCTCCGATCCCAAGCCCTTGACATCAGCTTGAGGCCTGTTATTCGTTGACAACCCGTCCGGTAAGATCAAGTGGTTTTGGTTGCTGGTTAAGTGATTGGCATTGGCAAACCCCCCTTGAAAGGCACCTGGAATGAGCCTCGACCCGGATGACGATTCGCAACGTCTCCCACGCCCCGCCTTTACCCCTCCCCCCCAGCCTGCCGGGTTGAAACACCGCTTTCATGCCATGGTCAAGCCGATCGGCGCGACCTGCAACCTCGACTGCGCCTACTGCTACTATCTGCACAAACAGGAGCTGCTACGCCAGTCGCCGGGCGAGAGGATGAACGACGAGCTGCTTGAAGAGCACATCCGGCAGTACATCGAGGCCCAGACCGGCGAGGAGGTGGTCTTCAGCTGGCAGGGCGGCGAGCCGACGCTGCTCGGGCTGGAATTCTTCGAGCGGGTGGTCGAACTCGAAGCGAGATACAGGAAGCCCTTCCAGCGCATCGAAAACGACCTGCAGACCAACGGCACCCTGCTCGACGAACGCTGGGCGAGGTTTCTCAAACGGCACAACTTCCTCGTCGGCCTGAGCTGCGACGGTCCGAAACAGCTGCACGACCACTACCGGGTGACCAGGGGGGGCGAGCCGACCCATGACAAGGTGATGGCCGCGGCGCGGCTGCTGAAAAAATACGGCGCGCCGTACAATGCCCTCTGCGTCGTCAACCGCCTGAACGCAAGATATCCCCTCGACGTCTACCGGTTCCTCACCCGGGAGCTGGGCGTGTGGCGGGTCCAATTGATCCCCTGTGTAGAGCCGAAGGTCTTTCAGCAGGTCGCCCCCCACGCCTGGAATCCCTCCACCCTGCCGGTCGTCGGCTCACCCGAGTCCCGCCCCGGCCACCCCGATTCCGTCGTGACCGACTGGTCCGTCGACCCGGACGACTGGGGAGAGTTCCTCTGCAAAGTGTGGGACGAATGGTGCCGGCGTGACTACGGCAAGGTCCACGTTGACCTCTTCGAGACGGCCATCGCCCAGTCCCTCGGCATGCCCGCCCAGCGCTGCGTCACGGCCGAGTTCTGCGGCAAGGGGCTGGCGGTGGAGCGCAACGGCGACGTCTTCGCCTGCGACCACTACGTCTACCCCGAATTCCGTCTCGGAAACATCCGCGAAAAGCACCTCGGGGAGATGGCCTACTCGGAGAAGCAGAAGAGCTTCGGCTTCGCCAAGCGCAATTCTTTGCCGCGCACCTGCCGGCAGTGCGAACACCTCCCCCTTTGCTGGGGAGAATGCCCGAAGAACCGCCTGCTGCAAACCACGGACGGCCAGCACGGACTCAACTACCTCTGTCCAGGCCTGAAAAAGTTCTTCGTGCACATTCAGCGCGACATGCCCGAGATTTTGCGGCGCGTGCGAGCGGCCGGCTGGGGATAGCCGGACAGGAGGCCCGTTCGGACCATGAGGGCCACGAGCGGGCAATGAGGAGCACTGGCAGCACTTTCACCGAGAGGAGGTCAAGAATGTCACCGAGCCACAAGACTTTCCGCAAGGTTCTGGGAGGGGCCGTAGCCGGCGTGATCCTCTGTGCCTGGGGCCTCCCCGCGGCGGCTCAGGCCGCGGCCAGTCCGGAGCCGAAGCCGGCCCCGGCGAAGAAGCCCAACATCCTCGTCATCTGGGGCGACGACATCGGCGGCTTCAACATCAGCGCTTACAACATGGGCATGATGGGCTACAAGACGCCCAACATCGACCGCATTGCCAGGGAAGGGGCGCTGTTCACCGACTGGTACGGCCAGCAGAGCAGCACCGCCGGCCGCGCGGCGTTCATCACCGGGCAGTCGCCCATCCGCACCGGCCTCACCAAGGTCGGCCTGCCGGGCGCGCCCGAGGGGATGAAGAAAGAGGACCCAACCATCGCCACCCTCCTTAAGGCGCAAGGCTACATGACCGGCCAGTTCGGCAAGAACCACCTCGGCGACCGGGACGAGATGCTGCCGACGAATCACGGGTTCGACGAATTCTTCGGCAACCTCTACCACCTGAATGCCGAGGAGGAACCGGAGCATCCGGACTATCCGAAAAACCCGGAGTTCAAAAAGAAATTCGGCCCGCGCGGCGTCATTCACAGCTTCGCCGATGGCAAGATCACCGACACCGGCCCGCTGACGAAGAAGCGCATGGAGACGATTGACGAAGAGGTGACGGCCAAGGCGCTCGACTTTGTGGAGCGCGCCAAGAAGGCGGACAAGCCGTTTTTCATGTGGTGGAACTCGACCCGCATGCACATCTTCACGCATCTCAAGCAGGAGTCGGTCGGCAAGACCGGTCTTGGCATTTATCCCGACGGCATGGTCGAGCACGACGGCCACGTCGGCCAGGTACTGGCCAAGCTCAAAGAGCTGGGCCTCGAAGAGAACACCATCGTCATGTATTCGACCGACAACGGCGCAGAAAGCATGAGCTGGCCCGACGGAGGCACCACTATGTTCCGGGGTGAGAAAAACACCAACTGGGAGGGCGGC
>DATBML010000053.1:0-3325 GCA_036554885.1 Desulfuromonadales bacterium | reverse complement strand
ATCGTCTTTGTCGAAAACATCATCCACGGACAGGTCGGCGGCGCCACCCTGCAGGTAAATCTCGAAATTGTCGGAAATGGCGTAGCCCAACTGAGCGTAGGCTTGCGTCTGCTGGTAGTCGGTATCGTTATCCAACTCCCCCGAATAGACAACCAGGCCAGGACCGAAAGAGAATCCCCCCTTTTTCGCCGTCGACTGGGCGGGGCCGAGCAGGCCGGCAAAAGCCAGACCCTGCGCAAGCAGAAGACCGCAAACGGCAAGCAATACACTTTTCATGTTCAGCATGTTCATTTTCCTCCTATTGATTAAAGTTACCCAGAAGTTCAGGTGTTTATCATATGTATGTTTTAAGCGCAATCTAAATTAAAGTTGGGCATCTATGCTTGGTTATTTAAGAAATTTTTTACCATGGCGCTGCATGGCGCGGCATCCGACATATCGAGTGTCTACCAATGTGCGCTTGAAACAGCGAGTGGGATCGCCTCAAGACACCACAACCCCGGGACATGCTGAGCAAAGAGGAGGTTCCTTATTGCCCCGGCAGCGCACACAGCTCTATACAGCCCGCAAAACACCTGTTATTCTTGTGACATAGAGCTATTGCCCGACTTCCCAAGGAGATACTCATGAGTGCGCAGAAAGCCGAAGAAAAACGCTCCCTGGAGGTTGCCGAGGCAGCGCGTGAAAAGGAATGGCAGCAGCCGAGTTTCGTCAGCGAACTGTTCATGGGGCGCTTGCGGCCGGAGCTGGTCTTCCCCTTTCCGGAGCAGGCTGCCGCCGACCGGCAGGCGGGGGACGAGGTGCTGACCAAGCTGAAAGCCTTTCTCGCCGAGAAGGTCGACGCCGATCGCATCGACCGGGAGAAGGAAATACCGCCGGAAATCCTCGACGGTCTGCGCCAGATGGGCCTCTTCGGCATCAAGATACCGAAGGAGTACGGCGGGCTAGGACTCTCGCAGATAAACTACAATCGAATCGTCCAACTGGTGTCGAGCCACTGTGCTTCGACCGCAGTCATGCTCTCCGCACACCAGTCGATTGGCGTCCCCCAGCCGCTCAAGCTCTTCGGCACCGCCGAGCAGAAGGAAAAGTACCTGCCGCGCCTGGCGGCCGGGGCGATGAGCGCCTTCGCCCTGACCGAACCGGGGGCCGGCTCGGACCCGTCGAATATGACGACCACCGCCGTTCCCACCGAGGACGGCCTGGCCTTTCTGATCAACGGCCGCAAGCTCTGGATCACCAACGGTCCGGTCGCAGAACTGCTGATCGTCATGGCCCGCACCAACGACCCGAAGGAGGAGCGCCCCGAAATCACTGCCTTTATCGTTGAGGGGAATTCACCGGGGCTCTCCACCGAGCACCGTTGCGACTTCATGGGCCTGAAGGGAATCCAGAATGGACTGCTCAGATTCGACAACGTCCGGGTCCCTGCCGAGAACATCCTCACGGTTAAGGGCGGCGGCCTGCGCCTCGCCCTGCGCACCCTAAACACCGGCCGGCTGACCCTGCCGGCGGCCTGCGGGGGGGCAATCAAGCAGACCCTCGCCATGGCCCGCACCTGGGCTGGCGAGCGAGTCCAGTGGGGGGCACCGGTCGGTCACCATGAGGCAGTGGCCGCCAAGCTTGCCAACCTCGCCGCCGACCTCTACGCCGTGGAAAGCTTGACCTGGCTGACCTCGGCGATGGCGGACCGGGCAGACGTCGACATCCGCCTGGAGGCGGCGATGGCCAAGCTCTACTGCACCGAAGCGATGTGGCGCGCGGTCGATGCCGGGGTGCAGATCCGCGGCGGGCGCGGCTACGAGACTGCGGACTCGCTGCGCGGCCGCGGCGAACTGCCGATGCCGATGGAACGTTTGCTGCGCGACGCCCGCATCAACCTGATCATCGAGGGGACGAGCGAGATCATGCGGCTGTTCATCGCCCGCGAAGCTCTCGATCCGCATCTGAGGATCGCCGGCGCCTCGGCCACCTCGCAGAAGGTCGATTTCGTTGGTGCCGCATCGTTCTACGCCCTCTGGTACCCGAAGCTCTGGCTGCCCCTCTTCGCTACCCCCGGAAGACTCGACCTGCCGTCAAGCCTGGCCGGCCACCTGCGCTACGTCGAGCGCGGCACCCGGCGCCTCGCCCGCGACCTTTTCCACATGATGGTTCGCTATCGGCAGGGCCTGCAGCGCAAACAGATGGTCCTTGCCCGACTGGTCGACAGCGGCGCCGAACTCTTCGCCATGGCCGCCGTCATCTCCCGGGCGGCATCGACAGAAGAGAAGGGGGCCGAGCGGCTGGCCGACCTCTTCTGCCGGCAGGCACGGCGGCGCCTGGCGGCGTTGCATCGTGGGGTCTACTGCAACGACGACGCCTTCGCCTACAAAACCTCCCGGCAGGTACTCGACGGCGATTACGCCTGGCTGGAAGAGAACATCGTCAGCACCTTGAAGGAAGACGCATGACCACCCGGCATGACATTGTCATCCTCGGTTCCGGAACCACAGCGCTGGCCGGAGCCTTCAAGGCCGCCGAGATGGGGATGCGGGTACTGATGGTGGAACAGAGTGAATTGGGCGGCACCTGCGTCAACTGGGGTTGCATTCCGAGCAAGACACTGATCGCCAAGGCCGAGGCCCGCTTCGAGGCGGTGCGCAACGCCCCGTTCGGGGTCGGCATGGCCATCGGGCCACCGGAATGCCGGAAACTGATGGCCGCCAAGCAGGCGGCGGTAGAGACCGTTCGCCGGGAGAATTATCTGAGCAAGCTGGAAAAGGTGCGGGGCGTCGAAATCCGGCGGGGGCATGGCCGGTTCATTTCCCCCCGGGAACTTCAGGTGGGGGCCGACGTTCTTGTTGCGAACCGTTTTCTCATCGCCTGCGGCGGCATTCCCCGCGTCCTGCGACTGCCTGGTCTGGAGGAGATCGATTATCTGACCAGTTATTCGGCTCTGCATCTCGACTGTTTCCCCCGCTCTCTGATCATCGTCGGCGGCGGGGTCATCGCCCTGGAGATGGGGCAGATGTTCCGTCGCTTCGGCACCGAGGTGACGATTCTGGAACGTGGCGAGCGCCTTCTCAAAGACTTTGACCCTCGCCTGGCTTCGATATTCGAGGAGGAGCTCCGCGCGGAAGGTCTTTCCATCAATTTCAACGTCGAGTCGCAGCGGGTTTCCCGTGCGGCCGACAACTGCTGCCTGGTCGCCATGGCAAACGGGGAGGAAAGACGCTACACCGCCGACCGCCTGATGTTTGCCGTCGGCACCGCCCCGGCGACTGAGGGAATCGGTCTGGAGGCGGCCGGCGTGCAGGTGAACGGGTCCGGTTTCATCGCCGTCGAC
>DATBML010000052.1:0-4162 GCA_036554885.1 Desulfuromonadales bacterium | reverse complement strand
GGGATTGCCGGCGAAAGCGGACAGGGCGCTGTAGGGGGAGTCGCCGTAGCCGGTGGGCCCCAAGGGGAGAATCTGCCAGATCGATTGCCCCGCTCCCGCCAGAAAGTCGACGAAAGCGTAAGCTTCGGCCCCAAGCGAGCCGATGCCGTGGGGTCCTGGAAGGGATGTGGGGTGCAGCAGGATGCCGCTTGCTCTCAATCGTTTCATGATGAGTGTCGCCTCCGTTGAATTTGCTTCCAGAGTATGCCACAACGGGACGGCATGAAAAGAGGCAAAGCACTCTTGCCACAACCGCCTGTTCGATTATCCTTTCTGCAGGGATTGCAGCCGAGAGGGGAACCGATGACTGATTTTCCTTTGCCGGATACCATCTGCCGGCAGATTGTCGATAATGCCGGCGATGCCATCGTGGCCGCCGACCGGCAAGGGGTGATTCGCCTGTGGAACCATGGCGCGGAGAAAATTTTCGGCCACCCGCCGGAAGATGCCCTCGGCCGCTCGCTCGACCTGATCATTCCGGAGACGCTGCGTTTTCGGCACTGGGAGGGATACCACAAAGTCATGGAGACCGGTGAGACCCGTTACGGCGACTCCCTGCTGGCCGTACCGGCCCTGCACCGGGACGGCCGGCGGCTCTCCATTGCGTTTACCGTCATCCCCCTGCGCGACGGTCTGGGCCGGATGACGGGGATTGCCTCGATCATCCGTGACGTCACCGAAAGCTGGCAAAAGGAGCAGGCTCTGCGAAAACGCCTGGCCGAGCTGGAAAGCCGCAGCGGGCAATAACCGGGGGGGTGTCCAGTCTTGACCCGGCAGCGCTTGTTGCGCTATGATTCCTTATCGTCGAACCAGAAACGGGCCGATTCCGGCCCGATTTTTTTGTGCCCGGCTATCATTCCCCTCACCCCCGCCCCTCGCCCTCCGGGAGAGGGGCGGGGGTGAGGGGCACTATCGCGCATCAATGAGGTTGCAAACAGTGAGCAAACAGCACCAGCAGGAAGTGGAAAAGCGCCGCACCTTCGGCATCATCAGCCATCCCGACGCCGGCAAGACCACCCTCACCGAAAAGCTTCTGCTCTTCGGCGGGGCGATCCAGATGGCCGGCGCGGTCAAGGCGCGCAAGGCCGCCCGCCACGCCACCAGCGACTGGATGGCGATCGAGCAGGAACGCGGCATCTCGGTCACCACCTCGGTGATGAAGTTCAATCACCGCGATTGCGAGATCAACCTCCTCGATACCCCCGGCCACCAGGACTTCTCCGAGGACACCTACCGGGTGCTCACCGCCGTCGACTCGGCGCTGATGGTCATCGACTCGGCCAAGGGAGTCGAGACGCAGACCGGCAAGCTGATGGAAGTCTGCCGGATGCGCAACACGCCTGTCATCACCTTCATCAACAAGCTCGACCGCGAGGGCCTGGCGCCACTCGACCTGCTCGCCGACATCGAGGAGAAGCTGCAGATCGAATGTGCCCCCATGTCCTGGCCGATCGGTATGGGCAAGCGCTTCAAGGGGGTCTACAACCTCTACCGCAAGGAATTGCGGCTCTTCACCCCCGGGGGTGAGACCCGCCACCGCAGCGCGCTGGTGATCACGGACCTCTCCGATTCGCAGCTCGACGAGCTGCTCGGCGACCAGGCAGACGAACTGCGCGCCGATATCGAACTGCTCGAGGGGGCGGCCAACCCCTTCGAACTATCGGAGTACCTCAAGGGGAACCAGACCCCGGTTTTCTTCGGCAGCGGCGTCAACAACTTCGGCGTCGAGGAGCTGCTCGATGCCCTGGTCGATCTCGCCCCCGCCCCTGGTCCCCGCGCCGCGGTCACCCGCGTCGTCTCGCCCGAGGAGGAATCGTTCAGCGGGTTCGTCTTCAAGATCCAGGCGAACATGGACCCGATGCACCGCGACCGCATCGCCTTCCTGCGCATCTGTTCGGGGAAGTTCACCCGCGGGATGAAGGTGCGCCACCTCCGCATCGGCAAGGACGTGATCCTCAGCAACGCCACCATCTTCATGGCCCAGGACCGGGCCAACGTCGAGGAGGCGTACCCCGGCGACATCATCGGCCTGCACAACCACGGCACGATCAAGATCGGCGACACCTTCAGCGACAAGGAACCGCTCAAGTTCACCGGCATCCCCAGCTTCGCCCCCGAACACTTCCGCCGGGTGCGGCTGCGCAATCCCCTCAAGGCCAAGCAGCTGGAGAAGGGGCTGGTGCAGCTCTCCGAGGAGGGGGCGGTGCAGGTCTTCCGTCCGGTGCTCGGCAACGACTACATCCTCGGCGCCGTCGGCGTGCTGCAGTTCGACGTGACCATCGCCCGGCTGCTCAACGAGTACGGGGTCGAGGCGGCCTACGAGGGGATCGACTTCGCCACCGCCCGCTGGATCGAGTGCGGCGACCGCAAGATGCTGGCCGACTTCGAGAAGAAGTGTCAGGGGAACCTCGCCCACGACGCCGAGGGGAACCTCGCCTATCTCGCCCCGAGCGAATGGCGCCTCGGCTACGTCACCGAACAGTGGCCGGGGGTGACCTTCCACAAGACGCGCGAGCACAACTGATTCGGCCCTTGTTCAGCCTGCCATGGTGGTGTAAAGTCCCCCTGATGCCCGGAAACGGGCGTTTCAGGGGGATTTTGTTTTGAACCCGTTGCTTCAGGAAGGAGCCCGCCATGCCTTCAGCCAGCCAGAGAACACGCATCCGCGACCTGCTCGCCCGTACCCATCCTCTCCCGGACGTCGTCGTCAAGGGGTGGGTACGCACGCTGCGCAAGGGGAAGGAGGTCGCCTTCGCCGCCCTCAGCGACGGTTCCTGCCTCGCTCCGCTGCAGGTGGTGCTGACCCCCGAACTGGCCAACTTCGAGACGATGGCCCGGGTCGGCACCGGATCCTGTCTGGCGGTGGCGGGGGAACTTGTCCCTTCGCCGGCGGCGGGGCAGAAGTGGGAGCTGCACGCGCGCGGCGTCACCCTGCTCGGCGACGCCGACGCCGAGTACCCGCTGCAGAAGAAGCACCACAGCCTGGAATTTCTGCGTTCCATCGCCCACCTGCGGCCGCGCGCCAACACCTTCGGCGCCGTCTTCCGGGTGCGCAGCGCGCTTGCCTTCGCTGTCCACAAGTTCTTCCAGGAACGCGGCTTTCTCTATGTGCAGACGCCGATCATCACCGCCAGCGACTGCGAGGGGGCCGGCGAGATGTTCCGTGTCACCACCCTGCCGCCGCGGAATCCGCAGCTGGCCGAAGGCGAGGTCGACTGGCGCGAGGATTTCTTCGGCGAGAAGACGGGCCTGACCGTCTCCGGTCAGCTCGAAGGGGAGCTCTTCGCCACCGCCTTTTCCGACATCTACACCTTCGGCCCGACCTTCCGCGCCGAAAATTCCAACACCAGCCGCCACGCCGCCGAGTTCTGGATGATCGAGCCGGAGATGGCCTTTGCCGACCTCGCCGACGACTGCCGGCTGGCCGAGGACTTCCTGCGCTACCTCGTCGTCTATGCCCTGGAAGAGTGCGGCGAGGACCTTGCCTTCTTCAACGAGCGCATCGAACCGGGGCTCCTCGACAAGCTCCAGGCGCTGGCCAAGGCCGAGTTCCGCACCATGACCTACACCGAGGCGGTGGCGGTCCTGCAGAAATCCGGACGCAGCTTCCAGTTCCCCGTCGAGTGGGGCTGCGACCTGCAATCGGAGCACGAGCGCTTTCTCACCGAAGAGGTGGCCGGCGGCCCGGTTTTCGTCACCGACTATCCGGCTGGCATCAAGGCCTTCTACATGCGCCTCAACGACGACGAGCGGACGGTGGCGGCGATGGATCTGCTGGTGCCGCGGGTCGGCGAGATCATCGGCGGCAGCCAGCGCGAGGAGCGCTACGACCTGCTGTTGCGCCGCATGCAGGAGGCGGGGATCGCCCCGGAGAGCCTCTGGTGGTACCTCGACACCCGCCGCTGGGGGAGCTGCCCGCACGCCGGCTTCGGCCTCGGGTTCGAGCGCCTGCTGATGTACGTCACCGGCATGGAGAACATCCGGGACGTCATTCCCGTCCCGCGGACGCCGGGGAGTGCGAAGTTTTAGGTCCATTAGTCCCTACTAAGAACGAAAAAGGCGGAGCCGCTCGGCCCCGCCTTTCTTTTATCCTTCCACCGCCGGTTGCGGCGGCTTCTTCCAC
>DATBML010000494.1:0-3853 GCA_036554885.1 Desulfuromonadales bacterium | reverse complement strand
GGCGGCCAGAACCCGGACCTGGACGATGACCGCCTTCTCCTCACGGACCACGACGACGTGGCTGCCGCCGTCGGCGTGCGGCACCAACGCGTCCTTGGGGATGAGGAGCTGCTGTTCTTCCTGGCCGGGCCGGAAAGTGATGCGGGCCAGCATTCCCGCCAGAATCGCCCCCCGTGGGTTGGCGACGGAAACCTCCACCGGGAAGGTGCGCGCGGTGGTATCACCCCGCGGCACGATGGCGGTCAGAGTTCCGTTGAAGACGGCGCCGGGGAGCGCATCGAAGGTGACTTCAGCCGGGGACCTGGCGGCGAGTCGGGGGAGGAACTGCTCCGGCACCGGCACCATGACCTTGACCAGCGAGAGATCGGCCAGTTCGAGGACCTTGTCCCCCTCGGCCAGCCATTGACCGACTTCCGTCGCCTCCATCACCACCTGGCCGGCGAAGGGGGCGCGGATGGTCATGCGGCTGAGGCGGTCGACGAGGACCTTGACCGTCGCCTTCTGGCGGCGCACCGCCTGCTCGAGGGCGTCGTGCTCCGTTTGCCGCCCCTGCAATTCCTCCGCGGAGATGAATTTCTCGGTAAAGAGGGTGCGGGCGCGCTGGAGGTCGGCCTCGGCCTTGGCGAGGCGGGCCTGCACTTCCGCAAGGGCTGCCCGGGCTTCTTCGAGCTGCAGTTCGGTGGGGTGGGCGCGCAGCCGGGCCAGAGCCTCTCCCTTGGCCACTCTATCCCCCTTGCGGGCGCGCAACTCCTCCACCAGACCGTCGACCTCGGCCGCCACAGCGGCGCTGAAGCGCGGCTCGACGCTGCCGACGAAAGTGGCCGGAAGGCGCAGCCGACTCTGTTCCACGACGGCGGTAACGACCGGTGCCGGAGCCACCGCCGGGGCGGAAATTCGTTCCTCGGCTCGGGCCGGGGCGGGAGCGGCAAGGAGGGTCAGGCACAGAGAGGCAAGGGCGAGGTGACGGGGCATGGCCATTCCTGCAAGGCAAGAGGCGCAAAAAATCACTTCAATTGTAATTAATTCAGGTCCGGGGGACCCTGTCAAGTGGGGAGGGATTGGAGAGGTTCGGGCACGGTACGAAAAAGCCCCGGCCGCAGAGCGGACGGGGCGAGGTGGATATCGTGGTGATGGATGGGGTTCAGCTGGCGGTCTGTTTCTGTCGGCGCTCGTTCATCACCTTGTAGGCGCAGAACTCGCCGCACATCGTGCAGGCGCCGTGTTCCTCGTCGACGCCCGACTCGGCGCGCAGGCGGCGGGCTTTGGCCGGGTCGATGGCGAGGGCGAACTGTCCCTCCCAGTCGAGAGCCTTGCGGCATCGGGCCATGGCGATGTCCTTCTCCATCGCCCCCTTGACGCCCTTGACGATATCGCCGGCATGGGCGGCGATGCGGCTCGCCATTACCCCCTCGTGTACGTCCTCGACGGTCGGCAGGCGCAGATGCTCGCTGGCGGTGACGTAGCAGAGGAAGTCGGCGCCGGCGGCGGCAGCGAGCGTTCCGCCGATGGCGCAGGTGATGTGGTCGTAGCCGGGGGCGATGTCGGTGACCAACGGTCCCAGTACGTAGAAGGGGGCGCCGTGGCAGAGCCGCTTCTGCAGCTGAATGTTGGCCTCGATCTGGTTGAGCGGCACGTGGCCGGGGCCTTCGATCATCACCTGGATGCCGGCGTCCCAGGCGCGCTGGGTCAGCTCCCCAAGGAGAATCAGCTCGTGAATCTGGGCACGGTCGGTGGCGTCGGCCAGACAGCCCGGACGGAAGCCGTCGCCGAGGGAGAGGACGGCATCGTACGGCTTGACGATCTCCAGCAGTCGCTCGTAGTGCTCGAAGAGGGGGTTCTCGGCGTTATTATGGGCCATCCACTCGACGGTGAAGGAGCCTCCGCGGGAGACGACGTCCATGATGCGCCCCTCGCGGTCCATGCGTTCCACCGTGGCCCGCGTCACTCCGCAGTGGACGGTGATGAAGTCGACGCCGTCGTCGAGGTGCTTGACGATGCCGGCAAAGATGTCCTCCACCGTCATGTCGACGATCGCCTTCTTCTGCCGGTTGACGGCGTCGAGGGCCGCCTGGTAGAGAGGGACGCTGCCGATGCAGGCGCTGGTTTCGGCGATGATCGCCCGGCGGATTTCGTCGACCGGTCCGCCGGTGGACAGGTCCATGATGGCGTCAGCGCCGGCGGCCACCGCCACCCGGGCCTTTTCCAGTTCCTTGTCGATGCTGGTGTCGTCCCTGCTGGTGCCGATGTTGGCGTTGACCTTGGTGCGCAAGCCCTTTCCGACCGCCAGCGGCGTGCCGTTGGTGTGCTTGACGTTCTGGCAGATGATGGCGGTCCCGGCGGCGATGCTCCGGCGCAGGAATTCCGGGTCGATCCCCTCGACGGCGGCGGCCTGCTTCATCTTGTCGGTGACGATGCCCTGACGGGCGAGTTCGAGCTGGGTCATGGAATGCCTCTTGGTTTATCGGTCGCATGGGACCCATAGGTCCTATGCGTCCTATGCGTCCTACGATTTAAAAGCTTCTCTAGCCGCCTGCCAGTGGTTGACCGGCCCGTGCCCCGCACCGAGCGGGACGGCAGTTTCGATGGCAGTGGTCAAGAAAACCTTGGCCCGGCCTACCGCCTCGACCAGGGGCAGTCCCTGGGCAATGAAGGTGGCGATCGCCGCGGCATAGGTGCAGCCGGTGCCGTGGGTGTGACGAGTCGCGATGCGTGGCGAGCAGAAACGGTGCAGGGCTCTTTCCGCCAGCAGCAGATCGACCGCCTCCCCGGGCAGATGTCCCCCCTTGAGCAGGACGTTGCGTGCCCCCATTTCCTGCAGCCGACGGGCCGCCCGCTCCATCTCCGCTTCGCTTCGCACCGGCAGCCCGGTGAGGGCCTCGGCCTCCGGCAGGTTGGGGGTGAGCAGGTAGGCGCGCGGGAGCAGTTCCTCGCGCAGGGCCGACAAAGCTTCGTTGCGCAACAAGGGCGAGCCCCCCTTGGCGAGCATCACCGGGTCGACTACCGCCGACAGGGCATAACGCTCGACGGCACGGGCTGCTGCAGCAACGATTTCAGCCGAGTAAAGCATGCCGGTCTTGACGACATTGGCCCCCAGGTCGCCAAGGACAGCCTCGATTTGCTCTTCGACGAAATCAGCCGGCACCGGCTGGATTCCCCGCACCCCGTTGCTGTTTTGGGCGGTCAGGGCGGTGATCGCGCTCATGCCGTAGCTGCCGAGCAAAGCAATGGTCTTCAGGTCGGCCTGAATGCCGGCGCCGCCGCCCGAATCGGAACCGGCGATGGTAAGGATACGGCCGCGCGGAAAGGGGAGTCGGCGGTTGAAAAGCAGGAAGATCTCGCGGGCGGCAACGGCGGGGGCGTCAGCAGCCATCACAGCCGAAATCACCGCTACCGCGTCGGCGCCGGCATCGATGGCTGCGCCGGCGTTATCGCGGTCGATGCCGCCGATGGCGACGATGGGGAGTGTCACCGCCTGCCGCACCTGGCGCAGCCGCTCCAGCCCGACCAGTTCGGCGTCGCTCTTGCTGCCGGTGGGGTAGATCGCTCCGAGGCCGATGTAGTCGGCCCCTTCGTTCTGTGCCCTCAGAGCCTGGTCGACGGTGCGAGTGGAGATGCCGATGATTCGGCGGTGGCCCAGGATTCTGCGGGCGTTGCCGACACTGCCGTCCCCCTGGCCGAGGTGGACTCCGTCGGCCTCGCTCGCCAGGGCGAGTTGCGGCGAGTCGTTGACCAGAAAGACCGCCCCGGCCTGCCGGCATATTTGGCCGAGTTCGCGGGCTACGACAACCTGTTGCTCGGCAGGGCGATTCTTGTCGCGGTACTGGACGACCCGGACGCCGCCGCGCAGGGCGGC
>DATBML010000473.1:0-3133 GCA_036554885.1 Desulfuromonadales bacterium | reverse complement strand
GGCGACCGTGGCGACGGTGATGAAAAAGGGGACCCGGATGGCGCTGTCGGCCAGGATGCCGAAGGCAGCCCCCTTGTTGCGCACGTAGGTGATGTGAAAGAAATTCTCGATGACCCGCACCGACTCGTAGAGGGCGAAGCGGTTGTCGATATACAGCTTGGTCGCCTGGTCGAGGACCAGAGTGACGGTGGAGACGATCAGCAGCAGACGGTAGCGAAACGGCACGAGTTTTCCTTTTTTAACCTGTGATCAAAGGGCTGAGCAAAAATGCCCGGATGCAAGGCACCCGAAGACCGAGGAGTGAGGCGTACCCGGATGTACGCCGCAGCGACGAGGGCGAGGGGAACGCCGCAGACGGGCGTTTTTCCTCAGCCCACCAAGGCCTCGCGGCAGCGGTGGCAGACGGTCGGATGCTCGTCGCTCTCGCCGACGGTGGTGACGTAGTTCCAGCAGCGCTCGCATTTCTCGCCTTCGGCCTTCTCCACCCGGATTTTCAGCCCCTTGACATCCTCGCCGGGCACGGCGCCCTCGAGCCCTTCGGCCAGTTCGGCCTGAGAAACGATGAACAGGGTCGCCAGGTCATCGCGGTGTTTTTGCAGCAGTTCCCGCCACTCGCCGGCCGGCGCTTCGAGGAGCACGCGGGCGTCGAGGGAGTGGCCGATGAGCTTGTCGCCTCTCGCCAGCTCCAGCGCCTTGGAGACATCGGAACGTACTGCCAGCAGCTTCTCGTAGCGGGCTTCCAACTCGGCATCGAGCAGGGCGGTTTCGAAGCGGGGGAAGGCCGCCAGGTGCACGCTCTCCTCGCGCTCGCCGGGCAGGTCGGCCCAGATCTCGTCGGCGGTGAAGGAGAGGACCGGCGCGATCAGCCGGGTCAGGGCGTCGAGGATGCGGTAGATGGCGGTCTGCGCGCTGCGCCGCGCCAGGCTCTTCTTCGGCGCCGTGTAGAGGCGGTCCTTGAGCACGTCGAGGTAGAAGGCGCTCATGTCGACGCTGCAGAAGTTGTGCACCGCGTGGTAGAGGACATGGAACTCGTACTCCTCGTAGGAGCGTTCCACCCGTCCGACCAGTTCCTCGAGGCGGGAAAGCGCCCAGCGGTCGATCTCCAGCAGGTCGCCGTCGGGGACGCTGTCCTGGTCGGGGTCGAAGCCGTGCAGGTTGCCGAGGATATAGCGGGCGGTGTTGCGGATGCGCCGGTAGGCGTCGGAGAGGCGCTGCAGGATCTCCTGGCTGATGCGGATGTCGTCGCGGTAGTCCTGGGCGGCGACCCACAGGCGCAGGATCTCGGCGCCGAACTTCTTGATGACCTCGTCGGGAGCGACGACGTTGCCGGTCGACTTGGACATCTTCTTGCCGGCGCCGTCGACGACGAAGCCGTGGGTGAGCACCGCCCTGTAGGGGGCGATGTCGCGGGTGCCGACGGCGGCGAGCAGGCTCGAATGGAACCAGCCGCGGTGCTGGTCGCTCCCCTCCAGGTAGAGGTCGGCGGGGCTGCCGAGGTAGCCGCGGCGCTCGAGGACGGCGGCATGAGAGACCCCGGAGTCGAACCAGACGTCGAGAATGTCCATCTCCTGGGCGAAGTCGTCATGGCCGCACTTGGGACAGGCGGTGCCGGCCGGCAGCAGTTCCTTCGCGCTCTTCTCGTACCAGAGGTCGCTGCCGCCCGTCTCGAAGAGGTCCGCCACATGGTGCATCAGCTTGCCGTCGGCCAGCGATTCGCCGCACTTGCCGCAGTAGAAGGCGGTGATCGGCACCCCCCAGCTGCGCTGGCGGCTGATGCACCAGTCGGGGCGGTTCTCGATCATGCCGAAGATGCGCTCGCGGCCCCAGCGGGGAATCCACTGCACCTCGCCGATGTGCTGCAGCGATTTTTTGCGCAGGTCGTTCGCCTCCATGGAGATGAACCACTGCTCGGTGGCGCGGAAGATGATCGGCTTCTTGCAGCGCCAGCAGTGCGGGTAGCTGTGCGAGACCTTCCCCTGCTTGAGCAGGGCGCCGACCTCATCGAGCTTGGCGTTGACCGCCGGGTTGACCTCGGGGACCTTCTCGCCGCCGAAGAATTCCAGGTTCTCCAGGTAGCGGCCGTAGTTGTCGACCGGGTTGTAGACCTCCAGGCCGTAGCGCAAGCCGACCTGGTAGTCGTCCTGACCGTGCCCCGGCGCGGTGTGGACGCAGCCGGTGCCGGCCTCCAGGGTGACGTGGTCGCCGAGCATGATCAGCGAATTGCGGTCGTAGAAAGGATGGCGGCAGTTGCGCCGTTCGAAGAGGCCGGCTTCGAAGGTGGCGAGGACCCGGTAATCGGCCATCCCCAGTTCCTTCATCACCTGCGCACAGAGCCCCTCGGCCAGTACCAGTACCTCGTCGCCCACCTCGACGGCCACGTAGGGAAGCGTCGGGTTGAGGCAGATGCCGAGGTTGGCGGGGATGGTCCAGGGGGTGGTGGTCCAGATGACGAAGGAGAACTTTCTCCCCTTAAGGGTCGAAAGCTCGGCGGGGAGCTCGTCGTCGTAGGGGAACTTGACGTAGATGGAGGAGGAGGTGTGGTCGGCGTACTCCACTTCGGCCTCGGCCAGAGCGGTGACACAGGAGGAGCACCAGTGGACCGGCTTCTTCCCCTTGAACAGGCCGCCGCGCTCGGCGAAGCGGGCCAGCTCGCGGGCGGTGGCCGCCTCGTAGTGATGGCTCATGGTCAGGTAGGGGTTTCCCCACTCGCCCAGCACGCCCAGGCGCTGGAACTCCTCACTCTGGATCGCCACCCATTCACTGGCGTAACTGCGGCACTGCTTGCGGAACTCGGACTTGGAGAGCTCGCGCTTCTTGCTCCCCAGCTTCTTGTCGACCATCAGCTCGATCGGCAGGCCGTGGCAGTCCCAGCCCGGCACGTAGGGGGCGTAGTACCCCTGCATGCGCCGGCTCTTGATGACGATGTCCTTGAGGATCTTGTTGAGGGCGTGACCGATGTGGATGTGGCCGTTGGCGTAGGGAGGTCCGTCGTGGAGAACGTAGCGGGGCTTCCCCTCTCCCGCTGCCACGAGCTTGCCGTAGAGGTCGCTCTTGTGCCAACCGGCGAGAATCTCCGGCTCCCGCTGGGGGAGGTTGCCCTTCATAGGGAAATCAGTGACCGGAAGATTGAGGG
>DATBML010000468.1:0-2889 GCA_036554885.1 Desulfuromonadales bacterium | reverse complement strand
ACCGGGGATTGAAAAGAGCCATACAGCGAGCCGGCGCCGCTCGAATCGTCGATCAGGGGATGGAGGAGAAGGTCGCGCGCGGCATTCGTTCCCCCAGAGAGCTGCTGGCGCAGATCACCGCCATGGACCCCGCAGCAGGTGCGGCCATCGCCCAAGACGTCGCCGCTCTGGCGCCGCGACTGATCGTCAACCAGGTGCAGCAGGAGGAAGAGCTGGAACTGGGGCGGAGGATGGCCCTGGCCTACCGGGACTATTTCGGCGTCCAGGCGGATTTTCTCGGCGCCATTCGCAGCGACGACCGGGTCCGTCACGCCATCAAAATGAAACGCCCGGTGCTCGAGGCTTTTCCGCAGAGTGTCTTTGCCCAGGCCATCAGAGAGATCGCCGAGTACCGGCTGAATGGAAGGGAGGCTGGAAATGCTGGATGAAGATGTGCACGTGAAGGATTGCCTTCTGCTGGGGATCGATGCCGACTCCAGGCTGGTGGAGGTGGAGCGGGCCTGGCGCAGCCTGAAAGCCATTTACGCCGAGGGGTCCCTGGCCACCTACGGACTGCTCGAGGACGCCGGGCGGCAGGAAAAGCTGGAAGAGCTGGAGGGTGCCTACGGGAGAATCGCCCGCCGGTTTTCCCGGCCTGCCACGGAACAGCCCGTATCTCCGACCGGAAACCGGGAAAAGTGCGCCTCGCAAGTCTCGCCGACCGAATCGGCCGGACGCTTTTTGCGCCAGCTGCGGGAAGGCGCAGGGCTCTCTCTGAAGGATGTGGCGCACCGGACGAAGATCAGCCCGATGCGGCTCGACCAGATCGAGCAGGAGATGTTCGAACGCCTGCCGGCGGCGGTTTATCTGCGCGGATTCGTCCTGGAATACGCTAAAGCTCTGGGTTTTCCCCAACCGCAGGAGGTGGCCGGGTTGTACCTTTCCCGTTATCAGGAGAGGGTGCGCAATCCATAGCTTTGTTCCCAACTTGGGGTTCAATGCACTCCGAACGTGGTGAGCTGAAGCCCTTCTGAACATTCATGAAACTTCATGAAACGCGAAAGCGCTCCGGCAAACGGGGGCGTTTTCGCGTTTTTGATCAGAACCGAGCCAGAATAATACTGGCCGCCGTAAGAAAAAGGCGCCTCTTCAGCAACACGTTAACCAAACGTTTTGCCGCACGAGGCGGGGGCGAAAGTGGGATCGCTGGTGGCTGGAGCTGGGCCGCGACCGCCTGGAGCAGGCTGTGCAGAACGGCCGGCCCGTTTACGGCCGGGCTGGGGTGCTCGATTCAGCCTTCGGGGCCGCTGGCGAGGAAGCTGAAGCAGTGCCAGGCGGCTGCGCCCCGATGCAGGCGTCCCCGTAGGGGATGCTCGCGAGCACGGGGCCGCGCGCCCGCTGGTAGGCGGCGTCCGCCAGCGCGCGCGGCGCAGTGTCGAAGGCGTGCCGGCGCACCTCGGCGACCGCTGCCCGCGCAGGCTCCGCCTGGAAGCGCGAAAAGACGCAGACGTAGGCGCGCAGGGTCCCCTGCGCCGCCGTCTCGATCTGCGCCGGCTCAGAAAGATTGACGGTGAGCGTCTGCCCAAGTGCGGCGGCCAACTGGCGCAGCGCCGACTTCTGCTCCGAGCTGTCCGCACGTGCCTCGATCTGCGCATCGAGATCGTCGCGCACACCGTTGCCGTCGGCGTCCATCCCGACCAGTTCGGCCTGCGCCGCCGCGGCAGCCGCCTTGGCGTCGGCAGCTCGCGGCACCTGGCCGGCAGGTGCAGTTTCGGCCGCAAGGGCGGCGGCACTCCAGGGTGAAAGGGCGAACACTAAGGCGACAGCGGCCAAACCATTGCTCATCACGGGACCGTTCATGAAAATGTAGACAAATGCTAAGGGGGTGGCTACGCCGCAGGCTGCAATAGGCCGCGAGCCGCAGGCCGCCACCGCGACCAGATGGCCCATGATAGCGGGTCGGCTCGAGAAGGCAAGACGGAAATGGCTCCAACCAGAGGCTTCGAATCGGAGCGGCGAACAATCCACCGCCAAACGAGACCGCCGCTTCGCCATCGTTAAGGTTGATCGGACTCCGGAGCCTTCGCCTTCACCGGTCGCGGAAGACTGCCGCCCGCTTCTCCAGAAAAGCCAGCATCCCTTCCTTCTGGTCCTCGGTAGCGAAGCAGAGGCCGAAGAGATCGGCTTCGCAGGCGTTGGCGCGCTCCAGGTCCATCTCCAGGCCGCGGTCGACCGCCTCCTTGGCCAGGCTCAGGGCGACCCGGCCTTTGCCGGCGATCTTCCCGGCCAGCTCGCGTGCGGTGCTCATCAACTCCGCCGCCGGCACCACCCGGTTGACCAAGCCGATGCGCCAGGCCTCGCGGGCGTCGATCATCTCGCCGGTGAAGAGGAGCTCCTTGGCCCGTCCCTTGCCGACGAGGCGGGACAGACGCTGGGTGCCGGCCCAGCCGGGGATGATGCCGAGGTTGATCTCCGGCTGGCCGAGCCGTGCCGAGTCGGCGGCAATTCGCAGGTCGCAGGCCATGGCCAGCTCGCAGCCGCCGCCAAGGGCGTAGCCATTGATGGCGGCGATCACCGGCTTGGGACAGTTCTCGATGCGGTCGAGAATCTTCTGGGCCATCCGGGCGAAGTCGCGGGCGGCCACCGGTCCGAGCGGCTGCATGACGGCGATGTCGCCACCGGCGACGAACGCTTTCTCTCCGGCGCCGGCAAGGATGACAACCTTGACTTCCGGATCGGTTGCGAAGGAAATGAAAACCTGGTCCAGTTCCTTCAGGGTCACCTCGTCCAGGGCATTGAGGATCTTGGGTCGGTTGACGGTGACGGTGGCGATGCGGTCGCTGATATCGACCAGTAAGTTGGTGAAGTTCATGGCGAGTCCTCTGCTTTGAAAAGTAGGGGCGCAGCATG
>DATBML010000394.1:0-2299 GCA_036554885.1 Desulfuromonadales bacterium | reverse complement strand
GGCGGCCAGGGTCAGCGGCTTGTCCTGAGCGAAGCGGTCGCCGAAGAACCCCGAAAGAATCAGTACCCCCTTGTCGTGGATCGGCCCGGAAAGCTTCGCCTCCCGTTCGATGTTGACCATCCCTCCCTTGCCGAGATAGGTACGCACCGTCACCCGCGACGGCTTGCCGAAGGAGTAATCGCCCAGCAGGTAGACCGAGAGGCCGTTGACCTGGCCGACCACCTCCCCTTCGGTGTCGACCAGCAGGGTGCCCTCTTCGATCATCTCCTGGATGCGTTCCTCGACCTTGTTGGCGCGGTAGATTTTCGCCTCGATGGCGAGCTCGACGTGGGCGCGATCGACCTTGTCCGCCCCATGCTGTTCGGCGTAGAAGGCCGCTTCGCGGATCAGGTCGGCGATGTCGAGAAAGCGAGAGGAGAGCCGCTGCTTGTCCTCGATCAGGCGGGCGGCGAATTCGACCACGCGGGCGACGCCGCCCGGGCTGAAATGGCGCAACTCCTCCTCGGTGCACTTGGCGGCAACGAACAGGGCGTACTGCTGCACGTTTTCCCAGGTGTTCTTCATCATCCCGTCGAAATCGGCCTTGACCTTGAAGTACTTGCGGAAATCGTTGTCAAACTGGTGCAGCAGGTAGTAGAGCATCGGCGTGCCGATCATGATGATCTTGCACTTCAGGGGAATCGGCTGCGGCTTCAGGGAGACGGTGGCGATCAGCCGGAACTGCTCGGCCATGTCCTCGATTTTCACTTCCTGGTTGCGGATGCAGCGCTTGAGCGCCTCGTAGGAGAAGAGGTTGATCAGCACCTCCCGGCAGTCGAGGATCAGGTAGCCGCCGTTGGCGCGGTGCAGGGCGCCGGGCTTGATCATGGTGAAGTTGGTGGTGGCGCCCCCCATCTGGATGATGTGCTCGATCCGGCCAAAGAGATTGAAATAGGTCGGGTTCGCCTCGTAGACGACCGGCGCGCCCGTAAGCTCGCTGTTGTCGAGAAAGAGATTGACGCGATAGCGGTCGAAGGAGGGGGGCTCCTGGCCGCCCATTTTCAATCCGGGAATGGCGATCTTGGGTCCCTCCGATGGCCGGAACTCCTCGATGCGGTCCAGGATGTCCTTCTTGCAGTTGGCAAAATGCTCCAGCACCTTTTCGTGTTCCTTGAATCTTTCTTCCAGTTCCTCGAACAGGTGGCCGATGGCAAAGAGCATGACGTCCTTTTCCATCTGGGCGATCGCCTCACGCATCTCCTTTTCCAGGTCACGCCCCTGCCGCAGCACCTCGTTGAGGTGATCCTGCAGTTCAGTGCCCCGCCGGTCGATATCCCCCTTGTCCTCGTCGGAGAGGTTTTCGTACTCCTGCTGGGAAAGCGGGTGGCCGTCCTTGGTCGGCACCAGAGCCAGCCCGCTCACCGTCCGCTGCAGCAGAAAACCCTGCTCGTTGGCGCGCTCTTCCAGTTCCTGGAAGAGTTTCTTGTTTTTTTCCTGGTGTTCCGAAGCGATCTGCCCCTTCTGTTCTTCATACTCCTTGCTCTCGAAAACCTTGGGAATTTCCTCGGCCAACCGCCCGACCAGCGTTTCCACGTCCTTGTGCAGTTCCTTGCCGCAGCCGGGCGGCAGATGAATGTACTGAGGGCGCGTGCCGTCGTCGAAGTCGTGTACGTAGCACCAGTCGTCGGGAACCGCTTCGGTGGCAACCCGCCGGGCGAGAATCTTCCTGATGGTGGATGAGCGGCCGGTACCGGGTTCGCCGAGGATGACGATGTTGAAGCCGCTGTTATTGATGCCGAGACCGAAGTCGATGGCGGTGACGGCCCGGTCCTGGCCAATGGTTTCCTCCAGGGCCGGCAGATCGCGGGTGCTTTCGAATTCGAACTGCGCCGGGTCGCAGCGCCAGGTCAGCTCCTCGGGAGCCAGGCGAAACTGTTCCACAAGTTACTCCTTCTCTCGTCCGTAATTGCAGGTCACCAGGGTGACCGGGGCTTCCAGATAACTCTTCAGGGTTCCCAGAAACTCGGCGGCGTCGGCGCCGTCGAGGGTACGGTGATCGGCGGAAAGGGTCAGGCGCAGGATCGGCGCGATCCCCGGCTCTCCCTGGTCGTCGACCACCACCTCCCCTTTCACCGTCCCCACCGCCAGCACCGCCGCCTGCGGCGGCGTGATGATGGCGCTGAACGACTCCACCCCCAGCATCCCCATGTTGGAGATGGTGAAGGTCCCGCCCTCGAGATCGGCATGGACCAGTTTGCCCTGATGGGCCTTGTCGGCCAGATCGCGGGCCCGGCGACTGATCTCTTTGAGGGAAAGGTTG
>DATBML010000387.1:0-4917 GCA_036554885.1 Desulfuromonadales bacterium | reverse complement strand
CGGATTTTCGCCGCCAGCCCGAGCAGTTCGGCCGTATCCGCAGCCGTCTCCATCGGCAGCCCGATGAGGAAGTAGAGCTTGAGATTGGGAATCCCGCCGACCGCCAGCCGGCGCACGGCAGCCAGGATCTGCCCCTCGTCGAGCCCCTTGTTGATCAGGTCGCGCAGCCGTTGGCTTCCGGCTTCCGGGGCGAGAGCCACGGTGCGGTGTCCGGAGGCCCTGAGGGCCGAAACCTCTGCTTCCGTCAGCGAATCGATGCGCAGGCTGGCGACCGAGACCTTGCCGCCGCGGACGAGGATTTCCTGTTGCAACGCCTCGATCGACGAGTAGTCGGATACCGCCGCTCCTACCAGCCCCACCTTCTGCCGCTGGCAGAGGCCCTCTTCGACCTCGGAGGTCAGCTTCTCCAGACTGCGCTCCCGGGGCGGCAGGTAGATGTAGCCGGCGGCGCAGAAACGGCAGCCGCGCGAGCATCCCCGGGAGATCTCGGCAAGCGCCATGTCGCCAAACTCCGTCTCCTCGGTCAGGACGAAGTTGCGGGTTTCGTAACGGTCCAGGTCCGGCAGCCACTGGCGCGCCACCCGTGGCGGAGCACCATCGGCCGGCCGATAACGTTCGACCGTCCCGTCGCTGCGGTAATCGACGGCATAGAGGGAGGGGACGTAAAAGCCCGGCAGGGCGGCGAGCCGGCGCAGCAACTTCGGCCGCGCCAGTGCCTCCCCTGCCAGGACTTCGGCGACAAAGGGCGACAGCAGAACCTCCCCTTCGCCGACGGCAAACACATCCATGATCTCGGCCAGCGGTTCGGGATTGAGGAAGGCACAGACTCCGCCGCACAGCACCAGCGGAAAGCGTTCGCCACGCTCGGCGGCAAAGAGAGGGATGTGCCCCAGTGCGAAGATGGTGGGCAGGTTCAGGTAATCGTTTTCGAACGAGACGGAAAAGGCAATGACGTCGAAATCGGCCAGAAATCGCCCGGACTCGAGGGAAAAGAGCGGGTAGCCGGTCTTTTCATGTTCGGCCAGGTCTTCCGGATCGGGGAGAAAAAAACGCTCGCAGAGGGTGTCGTCTCGGCTGTTGAGCAGGTGATAGACGGAGAGAAAGCCGAGATTGCTCATCGCCTGGTGGTAGGTATTAGGGTAGACCAGGGCGACCGAGAGGCGACCGCCCCAGGGATTGGGCCGGCAACCGCTTTCGGCCGCCAGGCGGCGGCGGGCCTTGTCGATAAGCTTGCGGGACATGTCTGAAATCCATGATTGGGCTGTGGCAAATTTGTAAAACCTTGGCACTGATCTTACCGCATCCGGTCACCTTGGCAAAGAAAAAGGGGACCGCAGAGCGCGGTCCCCGTTGACGAGGGAGTCGTCACATCACAAGGGTGCAGACAGCTTCCCACGGGCGCCGGGCGGAGAACCGGCGTGGGCGGCTGACGGCGATGAAACCGGTCGGAGTGGTCCCGGGCCTTCAGTCGACGCGTTTGCGCAGGAAGGTGGGAATATCGTACTGATCCTCGTCAACCACCATGGTCCGCCCCATCCGGGGGGATTCCTTCTGACGGTCGCGGATAAAGGTCGGCAGATCGCGATCCACCTTCTCCATCACCGCCGGATTGCGCCCCTTGAGATCCTCGACCGGGCGCTTGCCTTTCTCGAAGGTAGAACCGAAACCGGTGGCGATGGCGGTGATCTTGATCCGGTCCCCCAGGTCCTCGTTGATCACCAGACCGATGATGATGTTGGCATCCTCGTGAACTTTTTCGTGGATGATGCGGGAGGCTTCGTCGAACTCCTCCATGGTCATGTTGGAGGAGCCGGAGATATTGACCAGAACCCCTTTGGCCCCGGAGATATCGATCTCCTCGAGCAGCGGGCTGCTGATCGCCCGTTGCGCCGCCTCGATGGCGCGCCGGTCGCCTTCGGCGATGCCGATCCCCATCATCGCCATGCCGCGCTCGCTCATGATCGCCTTGACGTCGGCGAAGTCGACGTTGATCAGGCCGTGGGTGGTGATCAGGTCGGAGATCCCCTGAACGGCCTGACGCAACACATCGTCGGATGGTTTGAAGGCATCGAGGATGCTCATGTTCTTGCCGGCCAGCCCGAGCAGCCGGTCATTGGGAATGACGATCAGGCAGTCGACCATTTCCTTGAGTTGGGCAACCCCTTCCTCGGCCTTCTTCAGGCGCTGTTTCCCCTCCCGGGAGAAGGGCTTGGTCACCACGCCGACGGTCAGCGCGCCGACTTCCCTGGCCACTTCGGCGATGATCGGCGCCGCGCCGGTGCCGGTGCCGCCGCCGAGGCCGGCGGCGATGAACACCATGTCGGCCCCCTGCAGCACCTGGGCGAGGGCGGCCCGGTCCTCCATCGCCGCCTCGCGGCCGATCTCCGGGTTGGCCCCGGCCCCGAGCCCCTTGGTCAGCTTGCCGCCGAGCTGGATCTTCATCGATGCCCGGTTGGTCTTGAGCGCTTGGGCATCGGTGTTGGCGGCGATAAAATCCACCCCCTCGACATGGGAGAGGATCATCGTGTTGACTGCATTGCCGCCGCCGCCGCCGACACCGACAACCTTGATTTTTGCCGCCTGGTCGATACTCTCATCAAATTCGAACATGACTCCCTCCGATCTCGGATACGGGCGGAGACTCTCCGCGCTCCCGCCCATGGTTAACTGCAATCTGGTTTCTCAAATATCAGAAAAATTCGCCGAACCACTCTTTCATCCGGCGGATGACCTTGTCGAACACATTCTCCTGCCCGATGCTGAAATTGCTGATCTGCAGGTTGCGGCTGCCGTACTTGACGAGGCCGACGCCGGTGGCGTAGACGGGAGAGTTGACCACGTCCGTCAACCCGCCGATCTCCCGCGGCACGCCCCGCCGCACCGGCAGGTTGAAGATCTGTTCGGCGAGTTCCGGCATCCCCGGCAGAATTGCGCTGCCGCCGGTGATCACCACGCCCGAGGCGATCACATCCTCGAAGCCGCTCTTGACGATCTCGCGGTTCACCAGCGTGAAGATCTCCTCCACCCGCGGCTCCAGGATCTCGGCCAGCAGTTGCCGGGAGAGGACACGCGGCTCACGACCGCCGACCGAGGGGACCTCGATCGTTTCGTCCTTGCCGACCATGGAAGTGAGGCAGCAGCCGTAATTCCGCTTGATTTTTTCGGCCTCGGCCGTCGGTGTGCGCAGCCCGACGGCAATGTCGTTGGTCAGGTGGTTCCCTCCCAGGGAGAGGACCGCAGTGTGCTTGATCGCGCCGTCGACAAAGATGGCGATGTCGGTGGTGCCGCCGCCGATATCGAGCAGTGCCACGCCGAGGCCCTTCTCGTCGTCGGAGAGAACGGCCTCGGAAGAAGCAAGCTGTTCGAGAACGATGTCTGCCACGTCGACCCCGGCCCGGTTGCAGCTCTTGATGATGTTCTGGGCACTGGCCACGGCGCCGGTGACGATATGCACCTTGGCTTCCAGCCGCACCCCGTTCATGCCGAGCGGCTCCTTGATGCCGTCCTGGTCGTCGATGATGAACTCCTGGGGCAGGATGTGGATCACTTCACGATCCATGGGGATGGCGATCGCCTTGGCTGCGTCAATCACCCGCCGGATGTCGTCGTTGTTCACCTCGCGGTTCTTGATGGCGATCACCCCCTGCGAGTTCATCCCCTTGATGTGCCCGCCGGCGATCCCGGCGAAGACCGACTTGATCTCGCAGCCGGCCATCAGCTCCGCCTCCTGCAGTGCCTTCTTGATAGCACCGACGGTCCCCTCGATGTTGATCACCACACCTTTGCGCAGCCCCTGGGAAGGGCTGGTGCCGATCCCGACGATATCGAGACTTCCGTCCTCGTTGAGGTTGCCGACGATGGCGCAGATCTTGGTGGTGCCGATGTCCAGTCCGACGACCAGATTTTCCCGCTTGCTACTCATCGTTCTTCCTTTCCCCGCTGATATCTATCCGTTGCCAATTGTCCGCCTGCTATCCACCTTGACGATGACCCGGTCGGCGACGTTGAGATCGATGTACTTCAGAGCCGGCAGTCGCGGTTCAAGTTCTGGATAGATGCGTTCCAGGCGATCGAGCTTGCTGCTGAAACTGCTGTAGCCCATACGGACCGGAATCCCGCCGCTGAAGGTATAAAGGGTCAACCCGTCCGTCGGGTCGATATTCAGTTCTGAAATGTCCTTTAGAGAAAAGATGCGCCGGCCAGCCAGTTCGTCGAGCAGGAGCACGGCCTCTTTCAACTGCTTCCGGCAATCCCCCGGGTTCTCCAGCAGGGTGCGTCGGTCGATGCCGGTGACCACCGGGTAATCAATGCTGTCTTCAGGACCCAGCACCTTGAATATCTCCCCGCTTGCATCGAGATAATAGAGGTAGCCCAGGTTGATCACCGCCTTGGGCACCCGCTCGCGGACGCTGATGACCACCTCGCGGGGCAGGACCCTCTCCACCCGGGCGGTGGCGATCCAGGGGTTCTCCTCGATTTTGCGGCCGATCATCTCCAGTTCGAGATCGAATATATTCATCCCCGGGCGAATGTCGGAGAGAGCCACGATCTCCTCCTCGCTCACCCGACCGAGGTTTTCCACCCGCACCTTGGCTACGCCGAAGTAGCCGGAGTGGAAGATCTGCCGCGCCGCCAGCCCGGCGCCGCCCAGCAGCAGGACAACCAGCGCCAGCTTGCCGAGGACCACGCCAACGCCGAGCGCACGCTGGAAAAACCTGCTCCAGTCGCGCGGCTCTTTCTGCCGCTTGCGCCGGTTGACCTTGACCTTCACCGGTTTTTGGGATTTGAAATCCCGCATGCCTTACCCCTTGCCTCTGCTGCGAGTCGCTGCTACTTGCCCAGGGCCGCCCCTTCAAGTATCCGCTGGACCAGCTCGCCGACAGAGATGCCGTTCTGCCGGGCTGCCTTCGGCAGCAG
>DATBML010000096.1:0-4113 GCA_036554885.1 Desulfuromonadales bacterium | reverse complement strand
AGTTGTTGACGATCCTGCTGATTCGCTTCTCCTCGTCGAGGATGCGGGCTGCCCGGTTCGGCTCGTAGCATTCGGCCGTGATCCGCTCGTTCCAGTCGTGAAAGGGATAGGCTGAATCCTGTAGCTCGATATCCTCCAACCAGGGGTTTTCCCGTGGCGGCTGGTAGAAATGGCCGTGGATGCAGATGAAACGATTCATTGAGTCCCCCGGTTGTCAAGATATGAAAATATTTAACTTTTCACCGGCGTTGCCGAATGGCGGCCGCCCGTCATCGGCGGCGAACGCCTTGCGCCTCTTTGCTCAGAGTCCTGAACTTCGACCTACCTTCTCACGGCGTTCGGGAAGGTGGCCAGCAGGTGATCGGCCAGCAGGGAGAGGGCAAGATATCGATCGGCGGTGGGGTAGGAAATTCTGGTGCCGCCGGTACCGCCCACCCAGCCTCCGCCCCGGTCACGCCACAATTCTCTGCCGCCCTTGGCCGAAACCAGGCTGGCTGCGGCTTGGAAGTCGATCACCGGCGGCGGCTCCCGATCACCGAACGTTTCGCTGATGAACAGGAAGTCGACATGAACCCACAGTGTCGCATGGTTTCCTGCCCCCTCCGGTGTCGGGTCCACCTGATACCCTTTGCTCTCCAGAACCGTCCGGAGTTGCTGCCGGAGTTCACCGTCCAGATCGATGTCATAGGGAGGTTCGTACCCCGCTTCGAAGCTCACCGGAGGCAGGTGAATGATGCGGATGCCGGCCTCCGGAAAGTCCGGGGCGAGAAACTGGGGCTGCCTGGGTGTAGTGGCACAGCCGTTCAGCAGAAGAATCGGCAGCAAAGCAAAAAGGAGCCACTTCAGGATTTTTTTTGCGTTCATTGGTTGGAATCTCCTGTTATTGCCAATCGGGCTGCCTAATCTTTTTCTTCATTCTACCATAGTAGAGAATGAGGAGCCGCCGGGGGGAGCATGTCGCCATGGCGCGAAACTCTATTGACAGCAGGCGTTCCGGGGAGTATGTAAGGGTGGTCGGCAATCACATTTAAAATCACTCAGGGAAAGGAAATGACATGAAAAAACGCATGGTGGTACTGTCTACCGCGGCAGTACTGTTGATGGCAAGCGGTTGCACCGCTCAGGAAAAGAAGCCGGAGCTGAACAGCATCAAGGACAAGGTCAGTTATGGCATCGGCATGAACATCGGCAAGGATTTCAAGGAGCAGGGCATCGATATCGACGTCAATCTTCTGGCGAGCGGGATCAAGGATTCCCTGGCCGGCAAAGAGCCGGCATTGACCGAAGAACAGATGCGAGAAGCTTTCGAAACCTTCCAGAAGGAACTCGTCGCCAAGCAGGAAGTCAAGGCCAAGGAGTTGGCCGAAAAGAACCTTAAGGCCGGTGAAGCCTTTCTGGCCGAAAACGCCAAAAAGGAAGGAGTCGTGACCCTGCCGAGCGGCCTGCAGTACAAGATGATCGAGGAAGGCAGCGGCAAGACCCCCAAGGCGTCGGATACGGTGACAGTGAACTATCGCGGCACCCTGATTGACGGCAAAGAGTTCGACAGCTCCTACAAGCGTGGCGAACCGGCTACGTTTCCTGTCGGCGGCGTGATCGCCGGCTGGACCGAGGCGCTGCAGTTGATGAAGGAAGGAGCCAAATGGCAGCTCGTCATCCCGCCTGGTCTCGCTTATGGGGAGCGGGGAGCCGGGCCGACCATCGGGCCGAATTCCACCCTTGTCTTCGAAGTGGAACTGATCAAGGTACAGTAAAGATTCCTCTTGTCGCCCGACCCGAGCCGCCCCTTCAGCCTGGTGCTGACCGGGCGGCTTTTTTTGCCGGTTGAGAAGGTGTGCTGGTTCGATGCATGCAGGTTGTTCTCCGAAAAAAATGCAGCAGCCTTGGTCTGGGTCGATTTCTCAGGTAAAATCGAATTGAAGCTGCGATGGACACTGACCTTGTGTTGGCATGTTTCTGATGGGTGCAAAGAGTAAGGGAGGGTCCCAATGCTCAGGAAGAAAATTCTCCTGACTGATGACGCGGAACTGCTGCATGCACTGCAAAGCTCGTTTTTTTGCCGGGTCGGTTTCACCCTCCTGGTGGCCGACAGCGGTGAACAGGCATTTGAGATGATTGAAGAGCAGGACCCGGTGCTGGCCATTCTGACCCTTGAGATGCCAGACTGGCAAGGCGATGCGATCTGTCGCCGGGTGAAGAAAGATGCCCTTCTGCGATCAACTCCGATTATCCTGGTGGTGGATGCTGGCCGTGAGGACGTGGTTTGCTGCTGCCGGGAGGCGGGCTGCGACGCAATCCTTTGCCGGCCGATCGACAGTCATCAACTGCTGACAGCAGCCTGCCGGGTCCTTAACATCGTTGAAAGGGGTGGCCCCCGGCTCGAAACCCGCTTCCCGGTGCTTTGCGGGCGAGACCCCCGTAAGATGCAACCCGCCTTGGCACTGAACATCAATGCCGGTGGACTCTTCATCGAGATCGACCGGCTGCATCCTGTCGATACCCTGGTGACCCTCGAGTTCACCCTGCCGGGGCATTCTTCGAGCATCCGCTGCAAGGGCCGGGTGGCCTGGGTCAACCATCCCGAGTGGATCAAGACTTCCAGTTTGCCGAGCGGCATGGGAATTCAGTTCCTCGATCTGACCGAGGACGGAGTAATGGCAGTTCGTGACCATGTCGAAAGGAAGCCCTGCGACGGTTAACGCCCCCCCGGCAGCGGGGAGAATTCGGTGGGAAATGACCGGGATAGAGGATGTACTGGATTTCTGGTTCGGTGGTCTCAGGGAAGGGGAACCGGCGCCTCCCGAGCGTTTCGCCTTCTGGTTCGGCGGCGCCGAGACGACTGACCGTCAGATCCGCGTCCGATTCGCCGCCGACGTCGACCGGGCCGGCGCGGGCGGATATGATTACTGGCGCGCCTCGCCACAAGGCACCCTCGCCTTGCTCCTCCTGCTCGATCAGTTCCCGCGCAACATCCACCGCAGTTCCCCCCGAGCTTACACTCTTGACGGCAAGGCGCGCGAAATCTGCCTGGCGGGACTGGATGAAGGCCAGGACCGCCAGTTGATCACTATCCAGCGCGCTTTTTTCTATCTCCCCCTGGAACATGCCGAGGACATTGCCCTGCAGCAGCGTTCGGTGGCCGCTTTCGCCGAGTTGCTCCGGCAGACACCTGGTCCGCTCAGGGAAACCTGCCGGAGCTTTCTCGACTACGCCGAGCGGCATCGGGCGATCATCGATCGCTTTGGCCGCTTCCCGCACCGCAACTCATCCCTTTCGCGTATCTCGACTGCCGAAGAAGAGGCTTTTCTCTCCGAACCCGGTTCCTCCTTCTGATTCTGCCTGACCAGCAAGCCACCGCCGTTTTTCCCGGGGGCCCCATGGTTTTCGAGGCCCCAGAACGTCGGCATGGTGCCAAAGTCACCCGTTCTGCCGACGATCTGGCGTGAATTTGCGTTCCAGGAAGCGAATGTGCCGGAAAGCTGAGGTGGGTTGTCAGACGGGCCGGTCGCGGTAGTCGCCGCTGGCGATCCGGATTCCGACGATCTGCGGGCAATTCCAGTAGTAAATCCAGGCGGCGGGGCGGCTGCCATCGGCCAGGGTGACGAGCGTGCGCCGACGCAGGTAGACGCTGTTTGACTCGTTGTCAGGATCGTACTCTTCGAGCGCGTCGAGTCCCTGCAGCGTCTGCGCGTAGTGGCGTGGATCGAGGTAAACCAGTTCGCCTGCTACTGTGCCCCGACCCGGCTTGACATAAGGATAGCCACCTTCAGCAACAAAATAAAGCTGACCTTCCGCAATCGCGGCCACTTCGGCGACGGTTCGCCCGGCGAGGTAGACCGGATAGTTCTTCTCTCCTGGGCGCAAAGTGCCGTAGACGAAGACCGGCAAGCCCTCTACCGTCATCGCTATGGCGCTGGTTGAGTGACAAAGGAGACGGGCCTAGACTTCGGCATCTTGCCCTCTTGCTCCGGTTTCCGCAGCCAGCCAGTCGATCGCCGACTCGAGGTCGCAGCCGCGGGCCAGCTTGACCAGGCCGACCACGTCGCCGCTGGCGCCGCAGCGGAAACACTGGAAACCGCCTTTCTGGATGACCAGTTCAGGGGTCTCTCCTCC
>DATBML010000379.1:0-5560 GCA_036554885.1 Desulfuromonadales bacterium | reverse complement strand
ATGCCCTCGGCGAGGAACTGGAGGAGCCATTCAGCACCGCATCCAACAGCCTCCCGCTGACGGCCCTGTGCCGCAATATAGAACGGGACATGCGCGAGGCCCTGGGGGAGACGGACCTCCCCGAGCCCCTGCAGCCGGTCGACTACTGCCTGCTGTAGAGAAACCACTGATTTTGAAGGTATTTTTGTAACGGTTGGTCGATGGGAAGGAGGGTGGCGACGCAGGCCCCTACACGCCTGCCTGCCGCCCCGCAATGACCGCCTGACCGAGGGCGAGGCCGCCGTCGTTGGGCGGGACGAGGGAATGGGTGAGGACCTCGAAGCCGCCGCGTTTGAGAATCGCCACGCACTTTTCGGTGAGGTAGCGGTTCTGGAAAACGCCACCGGAGAGGGCGACGCGGGTGAGGGCGGTGTCGGCGCGCACGAGCAGGCAGGTCTCGGCGACGAGGTACGCCAGGGTGTTGTGGAAGCGGGCGCTGACCGCCGAAACCGGGACTCCTCCCAGCAGGTCGTCTACGATCGCCCGGAGGGTGGCCGCCGGCTGGAAGATATAACCCGCCGCCGCATGCTCGATGTCGTAGGGGTAGTACCCCGCCTCCTCTTCCCCCTCGATCGCCATCTCCAGTTCCAGCGCCGCCTGACCCTCGTAGCTGATCCGGTCGCGCAGGCCGCAGAGGGCGGCGACGGCGTCGAAAAGCCGGCCGCAACTGGAGGTGAGCGGGCTGCTCACCCCCTTCTCGATCATCTGCAGCAGCAACCGGCGCTCCGGCTCCGGAATCGCCGCGACCACCGGCAGCGTTGGGAGGTCGCGCCCGTAGGCGTGGTGCAGGCAGCTCAGGGCCATGCGGAACGGTTCCTGCGTCGCCGCGTCGCCGCCGGGCATCGGCAGGTAGGCGAAGTGCCCGACCCGCCGGCAGCCGCGATAATCCCCGACCAGAAACTCCCCGCCCCAGATCCTGCCGTCGGCCCCGTAGCCGATGCCGTCGAAGATCACCCCGATCGCTTCCCCTTCCGCCCCGTGCTCGGCCAGGCAGCTCGCCAGGTGGGCGTGATGGTGCTGCACTGCCACCCGGCGGACACCTTCGAGCGCCTCGGCATAGCGGGTCGAGTGGTAGTCGGGATGCAGGTCGTGGGCGACGATCTGCGGCCGGAGTTCGAGAATCCGCTGCAGGTGGCCGATGGTCCGTTCGAAGGAGGCGCAGGCCTCGGCGTTCTGCAAATCGCCGATGTGCTGGCTGAGGAACGCCCGGTCGCCGCGGGTGAGGCAGACGGCGTTCTTCAGCTCGGCGCCCAGCGCCAGCACCGACGGCTGCGGCTGCGGCAGGAAAATGCCGCGCGGCACGTAGCCGCGGGAGCGGCGCAGCAGCAGCGCCTTGCCGGCCATCACCCGGGCGATGGAGTCGTCGGTGCGGGTTTCGATGCGACGGTCATGAACAAGGAAGGCATCAGCGATGCCGGCAAGCCGAGCGACCGCCTCGCCGTCCTCGTAGGCGATCGGCTCGTCGGAGAGGTTGCCGCTGGTCATCACCAGTGCCGGGAACGAATCCTTGAGCAGCAGGTAGTGCAGGGGCGTATAGGGGAGCATCACCCCGAAGTAGCGGTTGCGCGGGGCGACCGCCGGCGACAGGGGATGCCCCGACTTCTGCCGCAGCAGCACGATGGGGCGCTCGACGCCGCCGAGCAGGCGCAGTTCACACTCGTCGGCCTCGGCGTAGCGCAGAATGTCGGCGGCGGAGTACGACATCAGAGCGAAGGGCTTCTCGTCGCGCCTTTTCCGCCGGCGCAGTTCGCATACCGCCGCGTCGTTGGCCGCATCGACCGCCAGGTGGTAGCCGCCCAGCCCCTTGACCGCGACGATCCGCCCCTGCCGCAGCAGTCCGACAGCGGCCGCGACCGGGTCTTCGGCGGCCAGCGGTCGCCCCCGGCCGTCCAGCAGGGCCAGCTGCGGGCCGCATTCCGGGCAGGCGTTGGGCTGGGCGTGGAAGCGGCGCGAGGCGGGATCGTCGTACTCGGCCCGGCAGGCCGCGCACAGGGGAAAATCGACCATGGTGGTATGGCGTCGGTCGTAGGGGATGGCGGTGACGATGCTGTAGCGCGGCCCACAGTTGGTGCAGTTGATGAAGGGGTAGCGGTAGCGACGGTCCGCCGGATCGAAGAGTTCGTCGAGGCAGTCGGGACAGACGAAGGTGTCGGGAGCGATCTGCGCCGTCTTCGCCGCCTCGCCTTCACTCTCGCGGATGACGAACCCTGCCTCGCCGGTCACCGGCAGGTCGGCCATCTCGAAGCGGGAGACCGAGGCGAGAGGCGGGACGTCGTCGCGCAGCGTCCAGAGGAAACCGGCCAGCCGGTGCAGCGGCGCTTCCGCCTCGACGGTCACGCCGCGGCTGTCGTTGCGCACCCAGCCGCTCACCCCCCACTTGCGGGCGGCCTGGTAGACGAAGGGGCGAAAACCGACTCCCTGGACGATCCCTTCGATGGAAATTCTCTTGCGCTGCAAATCGCTCATCGCACCCTGCGGACTGAAGGTTTCGTCTTTTTTAACACCGCCGGGCGGGGTAAGGCAACGCGTAAAGATTCGGGTGGGAGCGCTTTCCGGTCGCGATACGAGCCTGGCCGGCAAAACTTGGTGCAAGAAAGGTTGCGCTGCTCACTTTTCCCTTGCCGGGAGAGGGCCGCCCATTTTTACCGTCTGGCTTTCCCGGTGGCATGGTCGATGTCGATTTTGAGGACCCTGGTGGCGTGGTTTTTCAACTCAATGTACTCCTTCCCCTCTTCGGCGAAATCCGGGCAGTACTTCTCCAACAGCCACAGCAGGGCATTGTACCGCTCTGTCCCGAAGACCTCCGAGGCAACGCCAAAGACCACGACGCTTTCATATTCGGTGGCAAATTTCTCCGGCAAGACCCTGGTGTTGCCGACGACGCAGAAGGAAACCTTGCGATTGTGCTCGATGTTGTCGAGTTTATGGCCGCTCAGCGCGCAGTGGAAATAGATGCGGCCTTCCTGGTGGACATAGTTCAGCGGCACGCCATAGGGTTGGCCGTCGCTGCCAACGGTCGACAAAACCCCGTATTCGGCGGAATCGAGTAGTCCAATGACTTCTCGAGTGGTGATTTCTCTGTCTTTTCTTCGAATGTTCTGCATGCGATTTTCCACTTGAAGCTCCGGTTCGGCGGCGACATGCCGTCCGCCGAACCGGAGGTTATCCGGCAGTTATTTCCGCCCGGTCAGGAGACCATGAAGACGTTTATGCCACGATCAGCCGAGGTCGAAGCGATCCAGATTCATGACCTTGTTCCAGGCCGCGACGAAGTCGCGCACGAACTTCTCCTTCGCATCGTCCTGCGCATAGACCTCGGCCAGGGCACGCAGCTGCGAGTTGGAGCCGAACACCAGATCGACGCGGGTGGCAGTCCACCTGAGGTCGCCGGTCTTGCGGTCGCGCCCCTCGAACGTCTCCCTCGCCTCGGAGGTGGGCTTCCAGACGGTGCCCATGTCGACCAGGTTGACGAAGAAGTCGTTGCTCAGCGTCCCGGCCCGTTTCGTGAAGACGCCATGCTTTGAGTGGCCGACGTTGGCGCCCAGCACGCGCAGGCCGCCGACCAGCACCGTCATCTCCGGCGCGCTCAGGGTCAGCAGCTGCGCCTTGTCCACCAGCATCTCCTCGGCCGACACGGTGTAGGCCTTCGGCTGGTAATTGCGGAAACCGTCGGCCTGTGGCTCCAGCACGGCGAAGGATTTCACGTCGGTCTGCTCTTGCGCGGCGTCGGTGCGGCCCGGGGCGAAGGGCACCTCGATCGCGTGCCCGGCCGCCTTGGCCGCCGCTTCAACGGCAGCGCCGCCGGCCAGCACGATGAGGTCGGCCAGGGAGACTTTCTTGCCGCCCGTCCGGGCGCCGTTGAAGGCCCGCTGGATACCTTCGAGCACACCCAGCACCTTGGCCAGCTGCGCCGGCTGGTTGACCTCCCAGTCCTTTTGCGGCGCCAGGCGAATACGCGCGCCGTTGGCGCCGCCGCGCTTGTCCGAGCCACGGAAGGTCGAGGCCGAGGCCCAGGCGGTGGCGACCAGTTCCGCCACCGACAGCCCCGAGGTCAAAACCCTGGTCTTGAGGTCGGCGACGTCTTTGGCATCGATCAGGGGGTGGTCGACGGCGGGGATCGGGTCTTGCCAGATCAGGTCTTCGGCCGGGACTTCCGGGCCGAGGTAGCGGGATTTTGGCCCCATGTCGCGGTGAACCAACTTGAACCAGGCGCGGGCAAAGGCATCGGCGAACGCCTCGGGATCCTTCTGGAAGCGGCGGGCGATCGGCTCGTAGATCGGGTCGAAACGCAGCGACAGGTCGGCCGTGGTCATCATCGGCCGATGTTTCTTGGAGGGATCATGGGCGTCCGGAATCATGTGTTCCGGCTTCACGTCCTTGGCCAGCCACTGATGGGCGCCGGCCGGACTCTTGACCAGCTCCCACTCGTAGCCGAACAGCGTATTCAGGTAGCCCATGTCCCATTTGGTGGGATTGAGTTTCCAGGCCCCTTCGATGCCGCTGGTGATGGTGTACACCCCCTTGCCGGTGCCCAGAGCGTTCTTCCAGCCGAGTCCCATCTCCTCCAGCGGCGCCGCCTCGGGCTCCGGGCCGACCAGCGCCGGGTCGCCGGCGCCGTGGCACTTGCCGAAGGTGTGGCCGCCGGCCACCAGCGCCACGGTCTCTTCGTCGTTCATCCCCATGCGGCCGAAAGTCTCGCGTACATCGATGCCCGAGGCCACCGGGTCCGGGTTGCCGTTGGGGCCTTCGGGGTTCACGTAGATCAGGCCCATCTGCACGGCGGCCAGCGGGTTTTCGAGGTTGCGGTCGCCGCTGTAGCGCTTGTCGCCCAGCCACTCGGCTTCGGCCCCCCAGTAGATGTCCTCTTCGGGTTGCCAGATATCTTCGCGGCCGCCGCCGAAGCCGAAGGTCTTGAAGCCCATCGACTCCAGGGCGCAGTTGCCGGCCAGGATCAGCAGGTCGGCCCAGGAAATCTTGTTGCCGTATTTCTGCTTGATCGGCCAGAGCAGCCGGCGCGCCTTGTCGAGGTTGCCGTTGTCGGGCCAGCTGTTGATCGGCGCGAAGCGCTGGTTGCCGGTGCCGCCGCCGCCCCTTCCATCGCCGGTTCGGTAGGTGCCGGCGCTGTGCCAGGCCATGCGGATGAACAGGCCGCCGTAGTGCCCCCAGTCGGCCGGCCACCACTCCTGCGAGTCGGTCATCAGCGCGTACAGGTCCTGCTTCAGGGCGGCCAGATCGAGCTTCTTGAATTCTTCGGCGTAGTTGAAATCGGGGCCCAGCGGGTTGGCGGCCGGCGCGTGCTGGTGCAGGATGCCCAGGTTCAGCTGGTTGGGCCACCAGTCGCGGTTCGATGTGCCTCTGCCGGAAGCGGTTCTGCCGGTCTTGCCCGTGACCGGGCATTTGCTGTCTTCGTTCATACTATTTACTCCTTTCTTCGAAATGGTTTACAGTTAATTGTATTGATCCAACCGGCTCGTGAATGTATCGTGGTGCTGCTCCCATCAGTGAGAATTTCTCAATCCCT
>DATBML010000335.1:0-2232 GCA_036554885.1 Desulfuromonadales bacterium | reverse complement strand
AGCAGGCTGTCCCTTTCTCTTGCTCCGGGTTGACACTCCCCGGTCAATCCGGCTCGGAGATGGTGAACAGCCACCATCGCGGCTCCTTCCGGCCACGTCTGGACTGCCTCTCGAAGTAGATCTTCATGGTTGCACGGTCGGTCGTCACGACTTCGAACCAATGCTTGCGGACGTACAACTCGGCGCTGCCATGACGGCACTTTCCTGTCTCGCGCCAGCTGCGGAGCAATGCCGCGATCTCGATGGTCCGCCCGCGCCAACGGAACTCATGCGGCAGGCCGGGGCCGCCGCCGGCCATGAGAGAGGTGTCGGCGGTCGCAACAACCGGCTCGATGGGTTCGTCGACGAATCGTTCAGCCATGCCGCTTGCGTCCTATTCCGGTAGTGCTTTCTCCCCCGACTCCTCCGCAATCAGCCTTACGGCATCTTCAACAGCCGCTCACTGCGCCATGCCCGCACGATCCAGATCTTGTCGGCGCCGATGCGGTAGACGATGCGAAATGGCGGCTGAATCAGCTCGCGCACCGCCGCCAGCCCGAATTCGGGAACGATGCGCCCGCTTTCGGGGAAGTCGGGAAGTTGTTCGATCCGCGCCACGATCTCCGCAACGAAACGCGCCCCGACCTCGGGCACGCCCTGCTCGGCGTACCAGGCACGGAGCGCTTCCAGATCGACCAGCGCCGATTCGGCAAACTCGATGGACTTCCGCCGCGCCATGGCGTCAGGCCAGACCGAGGCGTTTCTTGGCGTCGGCCAGACTGACCGTGCGCCCTTCCTCGACGTCCATCAACCCCTGCACCACCGCCCGGAGAAACTCCCGCTCCTCGACCTCGGCCTCGTAGTCCTTCACCGACTGGACTACCGCCACCCCACGCCCGCGGCTGGTCAGCAGCACCGGGCGGTGGGTCTTGTCGACCTGGGAAATGACCTTCCCCGGATTGATCTTCAGGTCGGTGACCGGTACGACGTCTTCGGAAAAGACCGGATTCGTTTTCATCATCCACCTCCAATGAGCGATTATCTGACCAGATAATAGCACCAATCAACCGACCACTCCAAGGTTCATTCTATATTTTCCCTCCGCGCCGGCATCACTCAATCATCCCCATCATCAGGATCGCCCTGGAGCAGGGAAGCGCGGCGCACCGGACGGTTGCCGAAACGCTCCGTCAGCCGGTCGAGGGTCCGGTCGAGGTCGGCGAGCCTCTTCTTCCTCTCGTCGGGAAAGAGGGTGGCCTGTCCCTGCGCCGCCGGCTCCGGCTCGCCCACGCTCAAGCCGAGCAGGCGCACCGGACGGCGGCCGGCCTCGGTCCTGGCCAGCAACTCGAGCCCGGCCCGGTAGAGGAGCAGGCCACTCGCGGTCGGCTCGGCCAGGGTCTGCCGGCGGGTGACCGTCTCGAAGTCGCCGTAGCGGACCTTCAGCGTGACGACGCGCCCTTCCAGGCCCTGGCGGCGCAGCCTGGCGGCCACCTTTTCGGCCTGGGCCAGCAACTGGCGCTGCAGGGCTTCTAGGCTGGTCAGGTCGGCGGCAAAGGTCTCCTCGGCGCCGAAGGATTTGGCCGGCTGGTCGACCTCGACCTGCCGGTCGTCCTCGCCGCGAGCCAGGCGGTAGAGGCGTCCGCCCCAGACGCCGAAGAGGCGGACCAGCTGCGCCTCCGGCAGCCGGCGCAGATCCGCCACGCTGCGGCAGCCGAGCCGGTGGAGCTGCTCCGCCGCCTTGGCGCCGACGCCCCAGATCCGCTCGACCGGCAGGGGAAGAAGGAAGCCGTCCACCTGCTCCGGGGCGATCTCCAGCAGGCCGTCCGGCTTGGCGCTCTCCGAGGCGAGCTTGGCCAGGAACTTGTTCGGCGCCACCCCGGCGCTAATCGCCAGCCCCAGCTCATCCCTGACCTCCCGACGGATCCGCGCCGCAATCGCCGCCGCCGGCCCGAAGAGCCGCTCGCAGCCGGCCACGTCCAGGAAAGCCTCGTCCACCGACAGCGGCTCGATGCGGTCGGTGTAGCGGGCGAAGATGGCGAAGACCTGGCGCGACACCTCCCGGTAGCGCGCCATGCGCACCGGCAGCACCACCGCCTCGGGGCAGAGCCGCACGGCCCGGCGCATCGGCATGGCCGACCGCACCCCGAAGGGCCTCGCCTCGTAGGAACAGGCCGAGACCACGCCCCGCTCCAGGCTGCCGCCGACGATCACCGGCCGGCCGCGCAGCGCCGGGTTGTCCAGCTGCTCCACCGA
>DATBML010000292.1:0-1812 GCA_036554885.1 Desulfuromonadales bacterium | reverse complement strand
CGGACACCCCTTCGCCAACCGGGGAACAGTCGCCGAAGTTGCCATTTTGGGCGGCATCCAGTCGCTGAAGGATACGGGCCTTGCCGACCTTGTCCTTCAGCCCGGCGAGCCAGGCGTCGAACTCGTCGGTGCGAAGAAAGGAATTCATTCCCCCTCCCAAAGAACGTATCCGAATGGATACAAAAACACAATCCCCTTACCTGTCCAGATCCGCCAGCACGAAGTCGATCGACCCTAATATGGTGATCAGGTCGGCGACCAGCCACCCCCGGCTCATCAGCGGCAGCGCCTGCATGTGGGCGAAGGAGGGGGTGCGAATGCGCATCCGGTAGGGGACGCTGCCTCCGTCGGAGACGGCATAGTAGCCGCACTCTCCCTTGCTCGATTCGATGGCCCGGTAGCATTCGCCCTTCGGCGCCGTCGGGCCGCGGGTGACGTTGAGGAAGTGGGGGATCAGGCTCTCGATGTCGTTCAGCCCGTCCTGCCGCTTCGGGTAGGCGTAGCGGTAGCCGTCGGTGACCCAGCGGCCGCCGGGCATCTTCTCGGCCGCCTGGCGGACGATCCGCAGGCTCTGGCGCATCTCCTCCATTCGCACGAGATAGCGGGCGAAGCTATCGCCGCCGGTGGCGGTCGCCACCTCGAAGTCGAACTTCCCGTACCCCGAATAGGGCATCTTACGCCGCAGATCCCACTCCAGGCCGCAGGCGCGCAGGTTCGGCCCGGTCACCCCCCAGTCGATCGCCTCCGAGAGGCTGATCGGTCCCACCCCCTCGGTGCGGGCGCGGAAGATCGGCCCGTCGGTGAGGAGCCGGTCGAATTCCTCGATGCGGGCGGCGAAGTCGCGGGTGAAGGTGTCGACCACGGCCTTCCAGCCTTCGGGCAGGTCGGCGGGGAGGCCGCCGATGCGCAGCCAGGAAGGGTGCATGCGGCCGCCGGTGATCATTTCGACGATGTCGAAGATTTTCTCCCGTGATTCGAAGGCGTAGAAGACGGGGGTCATGGCACCGACGTCGTGGGCGAAGGTACCGAGCCAGACCAGGTGATTGGCGATGCGGAAGAGCTCGCAGAGCAGCACCCGGACAAACTGCGCCCGCTCCGGCACCTCGACCCCCAGCAGGGTCTCCACCGGATGCAGGTAGGCGAGGTTGTTCTGAACGCCGGAGAGATAGTCGATGCGGTCGGTGTAGGGGATGTACTGGTTCCAGTGCTGACGCTCCCCCATCTTCTCGGCGGCCCGGTGGTGATAGCCGATGTCGGCGTCGATGTCGACGATTTCCTCGCCGTCGAGCTTCAGGATCAGGCGCAGCACGCCGTGGGTGCCGGGATGGTGCGGGCCGAGGTTGAGGACCATGGTGTGCCGGCCGTCGGTTACCGGTCCCCCCCGGAAGAAGGCGCCGCCATCGCGCGGGATCATGGTCGCCGCAGTTTCGGCAGTGTAGGGAGACATCTCGGTGCCGCGGAAGGGGTGCTCTTTGCGCAGAGGATATCCCTGCCAGGAGTCGGGCATGAGGATGCGGCGCAGATCGCGGTGGCCGGCAAAGCGGATGCCGTACATGTCGAAGACTTCGCGCTCGTACCAGTCGGCGGCGGGCCAGACCGGGGTGATCGAGGGGGCATCGGGGAATTCTCCCGTGAGCGGCACCTTGACCCGCAGGTAGCCGGGATCATCGAGGTTGAGCAGATGGTAGATGAGGGTGAAATCGTGCCCGGGATGCTGCCGGCGGGCGCTCTCGTCGACGGCGGTGAGGTCTTCGAGGCGGCGGAACTTCTTCGGTGCCTCCTGTTTGAGGAAACGCAGCAGCTCCGGGGCGC
>DATBML010000274.1:0-3421 GCA_036554885.1 Desulfuromonadales bacterium | reverse complement strand
GGGCGGGCCATGGGCCGCCGCCGGGAGGGAAAGCAGCAGTCCGCCCAGCAGGATGGCGGCCGCGTAGTAGAGGATCAGCGCCTGGCCGGGAGGGAGGTTTTTCAGGTTTTTGATGAACCGGTTCATGCGGTGTCCCCTGATTTTCGCCGATGCTAATCCCGGCGTGTCCCCAAATCAAGGGAAAAGAACTCTCAGGAATGCCGCAGAAGGGAATGACCGCCTGGCGGGGATCGGATCGTCCGCCGTTGGAAACGAAAAAGGCAGACCCTGTGGCCTGCCCGTTCCTGTCGGTTCCTGTCTGCGAAAATCTAGAAGGGACGCTCGGCGCCGGTGCCGTCCACCTTGGCGGTATAGGTGGGCCCAGCCTTCTTCATCACGAAAGCGTAGCTGTCCTTGAGCTTCTTGGTAAACAGGGTTCCCAGCCACAGCGGACTCCAGACCACACCGGCGGCCAGCCAGGTGTTGCGGGCCTCGCGGTCGACCTCATCGGCCTTGACGTTGTGCCGGATCTTTTCGTAACCCTCCTTTTCGATGGTCACCTCGTAATCGCTACCACTGCTGAGCTTGTAGTCGTACCGGCAGGGAGTGACGCCGATGGCCTGGCCGTCGACGAAAACCTTGGCTCCGGCCGGCTCGGAAAGGAATGCCGCCTGGTGGGCGCAGGCGCTGGTGAACAGGGTCAGCAACAAAACGGCAACGATCTTATTGAACATCGGCAACCTCTCCCGGGTTTGGTTCCTCGCTGAGTACGCTTCTAAGTTTTGCAAGCCGCATGCCGATTCCCGCTTTTTCATGGTGCAGCAGTTCTTGCCTGCCTGCCACACAGGCACAACCCGCTGCAATCACTAAAACCATATGACTTTCGACTGAAAATTATGTGAACCAGAGTTGCTGCGCTACGAAAACCTGCCGTCAGCAGCCGGTAGCCGGATGGCCGTCATCCGGCGATATCACTGAATGGCATGTACAAAAAACTTGCGCCAGTATGGAAAAACGGCTGTTTTTCGGTGATCTGCAGCGACGGCGCCTAGAGGTCGAGATAGGAACGCAGGTAGCGCCCCGTGTGTGAACGGCTACAGCGTGCCACCTCTTCGGGGGTGCCGCAGGCGACGATCTCGCCACCCAGGGTCCCTCCTTCGGGTCCGAGATCGATGAGGTAATCGGCCATCTTGATGACGTCGAGGTTGTGCTCGATGATGACCACCGTATTCCCCGTCTCCACCAGTTGCTGCAGGACGTCGAGCAGCTTCTGGATGTCGGCGAAATGCAGGCCGGTGGTCGGCTCGTCGAGGATGTAGATGGTGCGCCCGGTCGCCCGCTTGCCGAGCTCCTTGGCGAGCTTGACCCGCTGCGCCTCGCCGCCGGAGAGGGTGGTGGCGCTCTGGCCGAGTTTGATGTAGCCGAGGCCGACGTCGCGCAGCGTCTCCATCTTCCCTTTGAGCCGCGGGATGTTCTCGAGGAAGCGGGCCGCCTGGTTGACCGTCATGTCGAGCACTTCGGCGATGCTTTTGCCCTTGTACTTGACCTCGAGGGTTTCGCGATTGTAGCGGGCACCCTTGCATACCTCGCAGGTCACAAAGACATCGGGCAGGAAGTGCATCTCGATCTTGATGATGCCGTCCCCCTGGCAGGCCTCGCAGCGGCCGCCCTTGACGTTGAAGGAGAAGCGTCCCGGCTTGTAGCCGCGCACCTTCGCCTCGGGAAGCTGGGCGAAGAGGTCGCGGATCTCGGTGAAGATGCCGGTGTAGGTGGCGGGGTTGGAGCGCGGCGTGCGGCCGATGGGGGACTGGTCGATGTCGATGACCTTGTCGAGGAACTCCAGGCCGAGCAGTTCGTCGACCTTGCCGGACTTCTCCTTGGCCCGGTAGAGATGCTGGGCCAGCGCCCGGAAGAGGGTGTCGATGACCAAGGTCGACTTGCCCGAACCCGACACCCCGGTGACGCAGGTCATCACCCCCAGCGGGATGCGCGCCTCCACCCCCTTGAGGTTGTTCTCCCGCGCCCCGCGGATGGTCAGGAAACGCTCGCTGGTGCGCCGCACCGCAGGCAGGGGAATGGCGAGCGCCCCGGAGAGGTACTGGCCGGTCAGCGAGGCCGGGTTGGCGAGGATCTCCTGCGGCGTCCCCTGGGCCACCACCTCGCCGCCATGCACCCCCGCTCCCGGCCCCATGTCGATCACGTGGTCGGCCTCGAGGATCGTCTCCTCGTCGTGCTCCACCACCAGCACCGTGTTGCCCAGATTGCGCAGGCGCTTGAGGGTCTCCAGCAGCCGCCGGTTGTCGCGCTGGTGCAGGCCGATGGATGGCTCATCGAGGATGTAGAGGACTCCGACCAGCGAGGAGCCAACCTGGGTGGCAAGACGGATGCGCTGTCCCTCGCCGCCGGAGAGGGTGCCGGAGGTGCGATCGAGAGAAAGATAGTCGAGGCCGACGTGGGAGAGAAAGGAAAGACGTTCGCGGATCTCCTTGAGCACCCGCCGTGCGATCTCCGTCTCCTTGGCCGGCAGCTCGAGCGTTTCGAAGAACACCTGCGTCTCGGCGATTGAAAGGGCTGTCAGTTCACGGATGTTCCTGCCGCCGACCCGCACGAAGAGCGATTCGCGGCGCAGACGCGCACCCTCGCAGCTGGGGCAGGGCATGACGTTCATGAAGCGTTCGAGGTTCTCCCGCACCGATTCCGAGTCGGTCTCACGGAAGCGCCGCTCCAGGTTCGGGATGACGCCTTCGAAGGGCTTGGTGTAGAAGTGCCGCCGCCCTCCCTGATCGAAGAAGAAACGCACCGGCTCCTCGCCCGAGCCGTACAGCAGAACCTTACGGACCTTTTCCGGCAGCCGGCCGAAAGGCGTGTGGATGTCGAAGCCGAAGTGGTCGGAGAGGGCCTCGACCAGCTGGAAATAGTAACCGCCGCCGGCCTTGGTCTCCCAGGGGACGATGGCCCCCTCGCGCAGGGAGAGCGCGGGGTTGGGGACGACCTGCTCGGGGTCGAAATACATGCGGGTGCCCAGCCCCGAGCAGTCGGGGCAGGCGCCGTAGGGGTTGTTGAAGGAGAACATGCGCGGGGTGATCTCGGGGTAGGAGACACCACACTCGATGCAGGCGTGCTGTTCCGAGAAAAGCTGACTCGTCCCGCCTGGCTCCTCCACCCTGACGATGCCGTCGGCGAGCTTCAGCGCCGTCTCCAGGGAGTCGGCAAGACGGCTCTGGATGCCGTCCTTGACCACCACCCGGTCGACCACCACCTCGATGACGTGCTTCTTGTTCTTGTCGAGAGCGGGTGGCTCTGCCAGCTCGTACATCTCGCCGTCGATGCGCACCCGGACGAAACCGTCGGCCAGCAGCTGCTTGAGTTCCTTGCGATATTCCCCCTTGCGGCCGCGGACGATGGGGGCAAGCAGCAGCAGTCTGGTTTTCTCCGGCATGGC
>DATBML010000079.1:0-2084 GCA_036554885.1 Desulfuromonadales bacterium | reverse complement strand
GCCACCAATCTGGCCATCTACCTCAAAGCCCTCGCCGAAGATCTGCCGGTCACCCTCTTCAGCTTCGACAACCACTTTACCGTCGATCGCATGTTCCGCATCGGCCGGGGCGCGCCGCGCGGCGACATACTCGACCTGATGCAGGGAATACCGGCCGAAACGCTGACCGAAACCGGACAATACGGTGTCCAGTTCATTCCCTCCACCCGCCGCCTGGCCGAACTGCGCAGCCGCCTCGGCTCCCCGGACACCCTCGCCCGCCAACTCGCCGCCTCGGCGCTGAGCGGCATCGTCATCATCGACACCCGCCCCGATCTCGACATCCTCACCCAGAATGCCCTTTACGCCGCCGACCGGGTTATCGTCCCGGTCAAGGATACGCCGTCCCTGGAAAACTGCCGCAATCTTTACGAATTCTTCGACAGTCAGGGGCTCTCGAAGCGTCCGCTGCGCATCCTGCCCTGCCTGGTCGACTCGCGCATCCGCTTCAACGGCCCCTTCCGCGACCCTTACCGCCTGCTCAAGGGCTACGCCATCAACCGCGGATACCGCTGCCTGGAAGGTTTCATCGCCAAAAGCCCCAAAGTCGAATCGCTGGGCACCAACCCGGAAGGGAAAATCTACCCTGTCATCACCCATGGCCGCGGGACCGAGGTGCACCTCCAGTTCGCCCATCTGGCACGGCAGATCTTTTTGGGTGCCCAGCAGGAAATCGATCGGCGGCTCGACCAGGTCCACCGTGAGGCCGACCAGCAGCAGACGCAGCGCGGGGAGGCGTTTCGCGCCCGGCGCGAGCGGCTTCAGCCAGGCTGCCTGATCTGCGGCAAACCGCTGGTCGACGACGAAGTCATCGCCCCCGCCGGCTATTATGCCGAGACTGCCGACGGCCGGCTGTCCGGTTTCCTGGACGAGGAATGTTTCTCCACCCTGGTGTTCCGGCACTTCTACAACTCGCAACGGGAAATCACGGCCACCGACCCGTTGCGCGACCTTTTTCGGGAATCGGCACAGCGTTCTTATTTCGTCCTGCGCCGTGCACCCAATACCCGCAATTTCTATCAGCAGCAGGTTTCTTTCTACCGGTTTGACGAGGCAGGCCTCGAGGTTTCCAACAAGACCGTTGAATTGCAGGAATTCGAGAGCCGCGGCCTCGGCCGGGAGCACACCCTCTTGTTCCGCCTCGCCTCCCGCACCCTGTTCGATGCCGAAGGTCGTCTCGGCGACGGGTTCCTGTTGATCCGCCGGGTCAGCACCGACTTCCCCGAAGAGATCCTCTTTGACGATTCACATGGCCGTTTTACTGCTGCCCTCGAACGCATCGCCACCCAGCTCCCCTGACCGGCTGCGTTGCAGCCTGCGCTTTCAGCGGACCAGCAGCTGCGATACGGGGACGATCTCGATACCCTGCTGTTTCAGGTACGAGGCTTCCCGCCGCAGGGCCTCCAGCGTTTGCGGGTAAGGGTGACAGATCCCCACGGCCCGCCCCTTACGGCCGGCCAGCACGGCCAGCTTGCGAATCTCCCGGGAAATCTGCTCCACATCCTGCTCATTGTCGAGAAAAAGGTCACGTGCCGCGGCTGGAACTCCGGCTTGCCGGGCTTCGGCGAAGGCCACCGATTGCCCCGTCGTTCGGCTGTCGACAAAGAAGAGACCCGTATCCTTCATCGCCGCCAGCACCACTTCCATCCCATCCCGATACTCGGTAAACCGGGACCCCATATGGTTGTTCCCCCCCACTGCATACGGAACCCGTTCGACATAACCCTGGAAACGCCGCCGGATTTCCTCTGGCGACTGGCCAAGCAACAGGGCGTCATCGCCCGGGTTGGTGGCCGGATAGCTCTGGGGTTCCATGGGGATATGGATCATCACCTCGCGGCCACCGTCATGAGCGAGGGTCGCCACTTTGGCCGCGTTGGCCTCTCCGGGGAGGATGGCGAAGGTCACCGACAGATCGATGGCGAGCAGGGCCCGGGCGGTTTCCAGATCACGCCCCAGATCGTCCATGATGATCGCCGCGCGAGCCCGGGCATTGGCCGGGGCCACGGGCGGCGGAGTCGGCGGCGGGCGGAAATGCAGCAAAT
>DATBML010000171.1:0-2789 GCA_036554885.1 Desulfuromonadales bacterium | reverse complement strand
TACTCCAGCGGCTTGACCACCTTCGCCTCGAGGGGCACCAGCTCGATCTGGATGCGTCGGTTCTGCGCCCGGCCTTCAGGGGTGTCGTTGACGGCCACCGGGCTGTACTGGCTGAAGCCGCAGGCCGAGAGCCGTTCGCCGGCGATACCGACACGGTCCTGGAGAAAGTGGACGACATTGGTCGCCCGGGCGGTGGAGAGTTCCCAGTTGCTCGGAAAGGTCTGCTGCAGGCGGGGACTGATGGGGACGTTGTCGGTGTGCCCCTCGACCCGGATGTCCTTGTCGGCCACATCCTTGAGGATGTCGCCGACGCGCTTGAGCACCTCGAGGCCGGCCGGTTTGATGTCGGCCTTGCCCGAGTCGAAGAGGATGCGCTCGACCATGTTGACGGTGAGCTTGCCCTGCAGTTCGGAGATGGTGATCTCGCCGCGCTGGATCTCGGTCTCCATCTTCTCCACCAGTTCATCGTAGGTGCTTTTCATCTGGGCGATGCGCGCCTCGCGGGCGATGCGTTCCTGCTCGACCTGGTGGGCGAGACCCTGATTCTCCGTCTGGAGCAGGTCGATGGCCTGGCGCATCTCGGCCATCGCCTTGCCGGTCTCCTCGCTGCGCGCCGAAAGGACCTTTTCCAGCCGGTCGATGTCGGCCCGGGCGCGGAGCAGGTCCTGCTGCAGGTTGGAACTTTTCTCCAGGGCGTCGGTCAACTGCCTGTTCAACTCGTCGTTGCCGGCGATCAGCGCTTCCTTCTGCCTGGCCAGTTGCTGAAAGTCGGTTTCGAGACCCCGGACCGTTTCGGTCAGCTGGGTCGTCTCGTCGACTTTCCTCTGGTAGGTCGATTTGCTGACGCAGCCGGCAGCAAGCAGCGAAGTGGCCAGCAGGAGGCCAATTATCCGCAATGGGTGCAAGGTAAACTCCTGATTACGATGAGCGCGGGCAGGTCGAGCCCGTTCAGGCCCGGCCCCCCTTGCGGGTCAGTTCATGACCGCAGTGAACGCAGAAAAGCTTGACCACTTCCTTGCGTTTTTCAACGCCGATGCCGCAACCTTTGGCGGCCGGGGGGGCGGTGTCGTCGTGGACCACGTTGCGGGAGGTGGCGGTTACCAGGACCTCCCGGCAAGTCGTCCCGAAGCAGTTGGGGCAGGTGACCGGTTTTTCTTTCATAAAACTCCCTTCGCGCATGCAGGATGCAGACGCATTTTCTAGCAGAAAACGGGAAAAAGTAAAGGGAAATTACTTTTGCAGGCCGACCGGCTTTTCGGTTGCCGCTTCGCCTTTGCCTGTGGTATAAAAAAGCGTTTTCAATAGGTTAGGGAGGAGGTTCGATGTTCGCGATCGACAGCATCATCAGCAATGCGCTGCAGGAGGATATCGGCACGGGCGACGTGACCACGCTGGCCACCATCGAGCCGGGCATCATGGCCCGCGCCGAGTTGGTGGCGAAGGAGGATTTCGTGCTCGCCGGCATCGATGTTGCCCGGCGCGTCTTCCAGATGCTCGATGCAACGGTCGCCTTTGAGAAATTGTCCGGGGACGGCCTGAACGTCCGCCGCGGCGAGGTGCTCGCCTGGCTCAGGGGCGAAGCCGCCGTCCTGCTGCAGGGGGAGCGGGTGGCTCTCAACCTGATGCAGCGCATGAGCGGCATCGCCACCCTTACGGGCAGCTTCGTCCGCGAGGTGGAGGGTACCGGTGCTACCATCGTCGATACGCGCAAGACCATGCCCGGTCTGCGGGTACTCGACAAGTATGCTGTGCGTATGGGCGGCGGCCGCAACCACCGCACTTCCCTCTTCGATGGCGTGCTGATCAAGGAAAATCACGTGGCCGCCGCCGGCGGCATCACCACCGCCGTCTCCCGGGCGCGGGAGCGGGTTCCGCACACCCTGAAGATCGAGGTGGAGACGCGCAACCTGGAGGAGGTGGCCGAGGCCGTAGCGGCCGGAGCGGACATCATCCTGCTCGACAACATGGATAATGCGACCCTGCGCCAGGCCGTGGAACTGGTGGCGGGCCGCGCCCGCACCGAGGCTTCCGGCGGGGTCAACCTGGAGACGGTGCGGGCGATCGCCGAGACGGGGGTCGACCTCATTTCGGTCGGTGCCCTGACCCATTCGGTGCGGGCGACGGACATCTCCATGCTATTTCAGTAGACTGATGAAAAACGCCCATCTGCGGCGTTCCCCTCATCCTTCGTCAACGACGTACCTTACAGGTACGCCTTATTCCTCAGGATTTCGGGCGCCTTGCATCTGGGCATTTTTGATCAGCCTTGGAAGAGAGTTCTACTGTAGCAGCAACGTTTTGACAGGACTGTCGATGACGGGTAAAAACGCGCAGGAAGAGATCCTCCGGCTGTTGCGGGAAAAGGCGGGGCGGTTCGTCTCCGGAGAAGAGTTAAGCCAGTCGCTGGGAGTCTCCCGCACTGCCGTCTGGAAGCAGGTCCGGCAACTGCGCGAACTCGGCTACACCATCGAGGCAGTCACCTCCCGGGGCTACCGTCTGGCCGGCACTCCCGACACCCTCATCCCGACGGAGATCCAGTCCGGCCTGGAAACGCGCCGGATCGGTCGCGAGGTCGTCTATTACGAGACGACCGATTCGACCAATCTGCGGGCGCATGACCTGGGTGAGGCGGGAGCGGCCGAGGGGACGGTGGTAATTGCCGATCGGCAGACGGCAGGCAAGGGGCGCCTCGGCCGCAGCTGGATCTCGCCGCCGGGGGTGAATCTCTATGTCTCGGTGCTGCTGCGGCCTTCGATCCTGCCTTATCATGCGCCCCAACTGAGCTTCCT
>DATBML010000031.1:0-2086 GCA_036554885.1 Desulfuromonadales bacterium | reverse complement strand
TGATGCTGGTTCTGCTCATCATCTTCATGGTGACCGCGCCGATGATGGAGAAGGGGATCGACGTCAACCTGCCCGAGGTGGAGAACGCCCCCAACCTTGCCGCCGCCAAGGAGCCGCTGATCGTCACGGTGCAGAAAAGCGGCAGCATCCTGATCGGCCGCTCCCGGATCGACTCGCCGGCCAAGCTCACCCCGGTGCTGCGCCAGATTCTCGAGAACCGGCAGGAGAAGGAGGTCTTCCTCGAAGCCGACCGGGCCGTCCCCTACGGCGAGGTGGTCAAGGTGATGGCCGCCATCCGCGAGGCGGGCGTGCAGAAGCTCGGCATGGTCGCCGAACAACCCGAGAAGTAACAACGCTTCCCCCTACCGGGGCCAGCCGTGAATTCGCCCATGAAACGCCAACATCCTGACCGGCAGTTGACCGCCTATCACCACGATCCTCGTTTCGGGCGGCTGGTGCTCGCTTCCCTCGGCGTGCATCTGGCGGTCGTCCTGCTCTTTTCGGGAGTGCTGATTCCGCGGGTCCAGCGCGACGTGCGGCCGGTCTACCATGTCGACCTGGTCAACCTGCCGGTCAAGAGCCCGCAGGCCGGCCGTCCCGACGCCCGGCCGGAACCGGCGAAGGCGCCGGCGAAACCGGCCGCGCCCGAGCCGGTCAAGGCGCCGCCCGCGCCGCCGAAGCCGGCGCCCAAACCGGATACGGTCAAGTTGGCGAAACCGGAGCCGAAGAAGCCCGCCGCTCAGACGAAAAAGCCGGAGGCGGCGCCGGTCAAGACCAGCGAAAAGCCTTCCGCAGCGGATGAAAAGGCTCTCCAGGAAAGGCTGCGAAAGATGCAGGCGCGCCAGGAGATCGAGGATACCAAGCGGCGTCTTGCCGAAATGACTGCGAAGGATACCCGTCATGCTGCAGTTCCTGGCGCTCCCGCCGGGATGCTGGATGGCAAGGGGACCGAAGCCGGTACTTCTTATGATGCCTGGCTGCATGAATACCTGAAGCAGGCCTGGACCCTTTCCAAATACCAGGTTTCGCGCCGGGATCTGAAGGCGACGGTCAAGCTGACTTTCGATGCGCAGGGGAACCTGCTCGACTACAAATTCATCGAAAAGTCCCGTGAGCAGCGCTTCGACGATTCGGTCCGTAAGGCTATCCTGCAACTCAAGAAACTCCCCAATCCGCCGGGGAGCCGTATGGAGAAGGACATTGTCTTCAATCTCAAGGACCTGCTGGAATAAAGCCATGATCCGCTGTCTGCTGCTCACCCTGATCGGCCTGGCCCTCTTTGCGGAGAGCGCCCTGGCCCAGATCGAGATTACCGCTCCCGGCCAGCAGGCGATCCCGCTGGCGGTGACCCGTTTCCTGCCGCTGGAGGGGACGGTGCGCCCGGAGATCGCCGCCGAGGTCGACGCGGTTCTGCAATCCGACCTCGATCTCTCCGGTATCTTCCGGCTGATCGACCCGGCCGCCTTCCTCTCCGACGCCCGGCAGCCCGGCCTCAACAGCACCCAGGTCGATTTCGGCCAGTGGCGGCTGCTCGGCGCCGAGGCCGTGATCAAGGGGGCCTATACAGTGCAGGGCGATCAGCTGACCATCGAGGCGCGCCTCTTCGATACGCCCGGCCGCCGCCTTCTGACAGGCCGGCGCTATCTCGGCAAAGTCGCAGATGCACGGCGCATGGCCCATGCCTTCGCCGACGAGGTGCTGAAGAGTCTGACCGGCGAGGAGGGGCCGTTCAATACCCGCATCGCCTACATCTCCAACAAGACCGGCCACAAGGAGCTCTACCTGATGGAGGTGGACGGGCATGAGCCGATCCGCCTCACCGACCACCGCTCCATCGTTCTCAACCCCGACTTTTCCGCCGTCGGCAAGGAGCTGATCTTTACCTCCTACCGGGCGGGCAATCCCGACCTCTACCGCAAGGAGATCTATTCCGGCCGGGAGGCGCGCCTCTCCCACCGCAAGGGGCTCAACATCGCCGGCCGCTACCGGCCGGACGGCCGGGAGATCGCCCTGACCCTCTCGCAGGATGGCAATTCCGAAATCTACCTGCTCGGCACCGACGGCACGCTGCACAAGCGTTTGACCA
>DATBML010000002.1:0-2074 GCA_036554885.1 Desulfuromonadales bacterium | reverse complement strand
CAATTCCCTTCAGCAAGCGGCGGGTGCCGGCCCTGGTAAAAAAAAGACGCGCCGGCTAGGAGGGGATGCGCGGCGCGCCAAAAGTGAAGGGCGAAACAAGAGGACTTGTTTCCGTCAGCCGGCCGAAAATTCCGGCCAGTGACGCCTACACATTAACCCGCCGTCCACCCCGGCGCCACGTGGAAGACCGTATAAATTATCAGGCAGATCAACAGCGACCGACTGTGCATTTACGCAAGCGGCTGCAAACTGTCATTGACAGCCCCGGTAAAGGTGTGAAACTTTTAGCAAAACAAGATGATGGCAAGACAGCCGGCGGGGCCGGCCAGTTTTGCCGGAGGGAGATAACCATGCATCACCGGAACCGGCGAGTGGCGCCTGCGGTCGGCACCCGCCCTTATCTGCCGTGGATTCTCCTGCTGGCGGCCCTGAGTCTGCTCGGCGGCTGCGGGGAAAAGCCGGCAAGCTACTATCAGGGCTACGCCGAAGGAGAATTCGTGCTGGTTGCCTCGCCTCGCGGCGGCCGGCTCGACCGGCTGGCGGTGACCCGCGGCGGACAGGTCAGGGAAGGCGAGTTGCTCTTCGCCCTGGAGGCGGAGGAGGAAGCGGCCGCCGTGGCCGAGGCGGAGAAGCAGGTGCGCCAGGCCGAGGAGCACCTCGCCGACCTGCAAAAGGGGGTGCGCCCCACCGAACTGGCAGCACTCCAGGCACGCCTCGAACAGGCCCGGGCGGCGCACGAGCTGTCGCGCCAGCAGTGGGAAAGGCGCAAGGCACTCTTTGCCGATCGCTTCGTCTCCGCCGAGGAAGTGGACCAGGCGGCCACCGCCCTGCGCCGCGACACCGAGGCGGTGGCACAGCTGGAGGCAGACCTGGCCACCGCCCGCCTGGGTGCCCGGACGGACCAGATCGAGGCGGCGCGGGCCGAGGTCGGCGCGGCGCAGGCGCGGCTCGCCCAGGCGCGCTGGGCCCTGGCCCAGAAGGGGCAGGGCGCCCCGGCGACGGCCCTGGTCTTCGACACCCTGTTCGAGCAGGGGGAGTTCGTCCCGGCCGGCCGGCCGGTGGTGAGCCTGCTGCCGCCGGGGAACATCAAGGTCCGCTTCTTCGTCCCGGAGCCGGCCGTCGGCACCCTGCGGGTCGGACAGCCGGTCGCCGTCACCTTCGACGGCAGCGGCGGGGCGATCGCCGGCACAATCGATTTCATCTCTCCCCGTGCCGAGTACACCCCGCCGGTCATTTACAGCCGGGAGACCCGGGCGAAGCTGGTCTTCCTGGTCGAGGCGCGTCCGGAGCCGGCTCAGGCAACCCGGCTGCATCCGGGGCAGCCGGTGGAGGTGCGGGTGGAGGCGTCGCCGTGACCGAGGATGCACCGGTCATCGCCGTCGAGGGGCTGACCAAGGCCTTCGGCGACAAGGTCGCGGTCAACGGCCTCTCCCTGCGCATCGAGCGGGGGGAGATCTACGGCTTTCTCGGCCCTAACGGCAGCGGCAAGACCACTTTCCTCCGCATGCTCTGCGGCCTGTTGCGTCCGGACGCCGGCCGCGGCTCCTGCCTGGGGTTCGATATCGTCGCCGAGGCCGACCGCATCCGCCCGCACATCGGCTACATGGCGCAGCGATTCTCCCTCTACGAGGATCTCAGCGTGCGCGAGAACCTCGACTTCATGGCCCGCATCTACGGCATCGAGCGTCGCAAAGCCAGGGTCGGCGAAACCATGGAGCACATGGGCCTGGCGCGCTTTGCCGGCCAGCTCGCCGGCACCCTCTCGGGCGGCTGGAAGCAGCGCCTGGCCCTGGCCGCCTGCCTGCTGCACGAACCAAAACTGCTGCTGCTCGACGAGCCGACCGCCGGGGTCGACCCCAAGGCCCGGCGCGACTTCTGGGACGACGTCTACGCCCTCTCCGCCCGCGGCATCACCGCCCTGATCAGTACCCACTACATGGACGAGGCCGAGCGCTGCCACCGCCTCGCCTACCTCGCCTACGGCAACCTGCTCGCCGCCGGCACCGCCGAGGAGATCATTGCCGACGTGGGCCTTTCCACCTGGGCGGTCTCGGGCCGCCGGATGCACGAACTG
>DATBML010000457.1:0-9008 GCA_036554885.1 Desulfuromonadales bacterium | reverse complement strand
CGGTCAACTCGGGAATGCGTATCTCACCTCGGACCTGCAGCCGCTCGGCTGATCCCTCGATGGTCAGGTCGGGTGTGACCAGAAGCTCCAGTTCAGGCAGGTGCACCGCCTCGAAGCGTTCTCCCTTGAGCGTGCCGCGGTAGGCGGCCGGCCGCCAGCGCTGCAGGCGCACGCTGCCGCTGCCGTTCACCTGGCCCGGGCCGGAGCGGGCATGGAACGAGGCGATCCGCAGTTCGTCGCCGGCCAGTTCACAAGCCAGCGCCACTTCGTGCAGCTCGATGCCGGCGGCAGGAAAGTAGGCTCCCGCTCCGGAAAGTTGCACGGTGCCTGTGAGATCGGGGTCCTGCCAGGTGCCCCCCACCTGCGCATGCAGTTCCAGTTCCCCTCGGCTCTTGTGGACCAGGCCGGGGAAGACCGCAGATAGCAGCCCTTTTTCGCGCGCCTTCGCCTCGAGCGCGAGCTGCAGCGACCCCGAGGGCTTCAGGGCGACAGGCAGCCGGGCCGGCAGCGGCAGGCGAAAGGTTCCCTTCACCTCCCCGTACTCGGCCAGGGCCAGTTCCAGCTCGCCGGCCAGCGTCTCGCCGCGCCAGTCCCAATCGAGACGGGCGGTACGCAGGTCAGCGGCGACTTCGCCGTCCTCCGTCCGCCAGCTCAGGCGCCCCTTTTCGACAGCGGCCTCGCCGGTCAGCGCCAGGTGCCCGCCCGGCAGCCAGTCGCCGGCAGCCGATCCCCCGAGACGACCCTCCAGCTCGAACCCCTCCGGCAACCAGGGACGCAGCCGCACCAGGTTGAGCTCGGCCCAGTCGGCCTCGATGTGGCCCCTGTCCGGCAGCGCCAGCCGCCCCGGCTGGTCCGACTGCACGCGGCTGTTGAACCTCCCCCCTTCTTCCAGCGCCACCAACAAGGTCGCCTGCAGGCCATCGGCATTCCAGTCGAATTTGGTCTCGATCTGCCGCATCGTCAGCTTCATTGCATCATGAAACAGCGTGCCGGCAGCATCGGCTTTTCCTGCAAGGACGAGAGAACCGTCCGGCAGCCAGCGCAGACGGCTGTCACCCGAACTGCGGCCGGTCAGCACCGTCGGCTTCAGCCAGGGGCTGAACAATCCCAGGTCGAGATCCTGCCACAACACCAGCGCCTCGCCCTGCCGCGGGAAACTTGCCCGAAGCGGTTCGGAGGTGGCAACGCGGGCATCAATTCCGCCACCGTCCTCGAGGGTCGCGGCCAACTCTGCCTGCAACCCCGTGCCGGCCCAGGCGAATTCGCCGGCGAGATGCCGCACATTCACGGTCTGCTCGCCGTGCGTTATCCCGCCGGCAGCCGAGAGTCGTCCTGAAAGTTCGACCGGACGGTTCTTCTGCCAGCGAACACGGGTTTCGCCGCTGCTGCTCCCGTCCAGGACTATTTCAGCCAGCCAGGGATTGAACCGGGATAGATCGATCTCTTCCCACTGCGCCTCCCCCTCCCCCATCCCTGCCCCCCAGACAAGGCTGCCATCGAGCCGCAGCCGCTCGCTGTCTCTGCCGGCCAGCTGCAGGGAGGAAATCCGGAGGCGATCCGCGGCAGCTTCGACCCCGGCCGGTTCGGCCAGTCGCCAGGGTCCGGCCCCTTCGTCCTGGCCGGCCAGCTGCTGCAGGGTTCCCGTCCAGCGGCCGTCCTGCCAGCCGCCGCCGGCAGCCGCCTGCAACTCCCCTCCGGGCCAGCGAGCCTGCAGGTCGAGCAGATGCTTCTGCACGGAGCCGGCGAGATTCAGTCCGACACTCAGCAGCTGCCAGCGGCCGTAAAGGATGCCGGACGCAGAGAGATTTCCCGTCACCGACGGCGAATCGCCCGGCAGGTGGGCCGCCAACTGCAGCGCCTCGATACGCAGGTCGTCGTACGCAATTTGCCGCCCGTGGGCGTCGATCTCTCCGGCGAGCGTGCCGTTTCGCCAGCGCAACCATCCCTGCGCCGAGAGAACCCCTTGCGCTGTCGGCAGCAGACCGGAGAGCCGGACGATCTCGACGCGGAAATCGAGCCGCTCGGCCAGCCGACCGCCACCGGAGAGGTCGAAGCCGTCACCATGCAATTCGAGGGCGGCAAGCCGCAGGTCTTCGCCCGCCAGTTCGGCTTCGACTTTCCCGGTCAGGGCCCGCCCCCGCAGGGTGCTGTCAAGCAGACGACCGTTCAGGCGGGCGATAGGCGGACCCGAGGCGGGTATGGCGAGATCGCCGGCGAGGTCGAGATTCACCCGCCCCGGCCACTCCGGAGTGAAGGCGGCGGGGTCGAGGCGGCGCCCACGCAGGGAGCCGGCCAGGGTAAACCCCTCCCGCCAGGCGAGACGAATATTTCCCGCCAGGTCGCCCCGTAGCCAGGAGCCGGCCAGTTGCGGAAAAGACATCCCGTCGGCGTCGCCGGCGAACGGCCCGGCAAGACGGGCGGATCGCCAGTCCGCAGCGCGGTTGGCCAGGTCAAAGCTGCCGCGGTAGTCGGTGCCCTCCCCTGTTCCCTCCACGGTGCCGGCAAGATCGGTCGTTACCCCCCCCGTTACCGGCCCGAGATCGAGATCGGCGACCGTCGCCCGCAGGCGCCACTTCGGCGCCCCGCCGGGCAGGCGCACCTCCCCCTCGCCGCTCAGCGTCCCCCGCCGGCCGGGCTGGCTCAGTTCGAAGCGCCGCAGGTGAAGGGTGTCCCCACGCAACGCAAGGTCGGTTGCCAGCTGCAGATGCGTCTCCGCACCGCTGCGCCCCTGCAACGTCAGCGGGCCGACGAACCCGACGTCAGACTCGGGCACCAGATCGGCCTGCAGCGATAGACCGTCCATGCCGGCCGCCGCCGCAGGCAGCCCCAGCTGCAGGTCGAGGCGCAGCAGCGGCCGCCCCAGACCTGCCGCCGCCAGCCCTTGCAATCGGTAACCGGCCACAGCAGCATCCAGGTCGGCAATGGAAAATGTTCCTTTGCGCCAATCCAGGCGTGCCGACAGTCGCTCCAGGCGCTGGATCTTGCCTTCCGGCGGCTGCAGCTCGATGCGCTCGATCTGCAGCACCGCAATGCTAGCCCATAGCCGCAACGGCCAGCCAGCAAGCCGTGGCCAGGCAAAAGCGGCGACTTCCGCACCCTCTTTTTTGCCGGTTGGCGACGCTTCCCAGGCAATCTCGCCGCCCGCCAGCGCAAGGGCATCGACCTCAAGATGGCCCCGCAGCAGTGACGCGGGATGCCAGCGCAACTCGAAACCATCAAACCGGGCCTCCCCCTGCGGCCAGTTGATGCTGACGCCTTCAAGACGCACACGGTCGCGCAGGCGTCCCTCGATCTGGCGGGCCTCGACCGTCACCGCCGACCGGCGGGAGATTTCACCCAGCAGCCAGCGAACGCCATTTTCGTCCTTCAGCAGCCACCAGCCGCCGGTGACCAGGCCGGCTGTCAGCAGAAGCAAAACGATCAGGGTGATGAGCAGCAGTCTCTTTACCATGTGAACCCTATGCTCACGTGCAGCCGGATGGAGGGATCGGGGACTCCGACCTGACGCGCCAGGTCGACCTTGACCGGCCCCACGGGGGTGTAGCGGCGCACCCCGAGGCCGGCCCCCTGAAAGATCTCGTAGTCGGAAAAGGAATCGAAGGCGTTGCCGGCATCGTAGAAGACCGCAACCCCCCAGTTTTCGCTCACCGCCCGTTCCAGCTCGACGCTGCCGACCAGCAGGTTCTTGCCGCCGACGACTTCGTCATTGCTGTCGCGGGGTCCCAGTTCCTGGTAACCGTAGCCGCGCACGCTCTGGTCGCCGCCGGCGAAAAAACGCAGCGACGGCGGGATCTCCCGCAGCGGCTCGTTCTGCCAGGTAGCGCCGGCCTGCCCCCGGACGAAAAGGGAGAAGCCTCCCGGCAGCGGCTGCAACGTGTTGGCCGAGACGAGCGCCTGCAGCAGCCCGGTGTCCGACCCCAGGACCTGGTGCGTGCCTCGCACTTCCAGGCGGTACTGATATCCGCGCCGCGGCCGCACCGGGTCGTCATAATGGCGTTCGGCGAAACGCAGGCCTGGAAGAAGCAGGCGCGAGATTGAATCCTCCTCGCCGATGGTGAAATCCTCCCGCAGCAGGCGCAGGTAGACCGAACCGAGCCGACCGCCGCCGAAGGCGCGGACCACTTCGCCCTCGACGAAAAAGGAGGCGCTCTCGTAGGTGTCGATGTCCTCCCGGTTGTAGCCGGTGCGTAATGCGAAATAGTCGCTCAGTTTGCGGTAGCTCGGCATGATAAATTCAGCCGTCAGCGCCTGCTTCCGTTCGGCGAGATCGAACTCGGTCGAAAACTCGTGTCCGCGATGGAAGATGTTGACATCCTTGTAGCGCAGGGAGATCCGGGCACCGGTGTCGGTGCCGTAGCCGATGCCCGGCCGCAGCTTTCGGCGGGCGGACGGAACGAGCTGGATACCGACCGGCACCTGCCGGTCCCGGGCCAGTTCCGGGCGCGGAGTGATGACTACATCCCGAAAACGGTCGGAGTTGAGGTAGTTGAGCTGTGTCTTGCCGAGCAGGGAATAGGAGAAGGCCTCCCCCTCGGCAAAGGCCAGGTAGCGGCGCAGGAAAGGGTCCGGGTAGTCTGGCGCACCGTGGATGAGCGTCTCGGCGAAGCGGTATTGCTCGCCCGTCGCCAGCGTCAGCTCGACCTCGGACTGGTTGCTCTCCAGATCGATTCCGAGGCGGTGGGCAGTGAAGTCGGCGTCGAGGTAGCCGAGGTCGAGGGCCTGGGCCTTGAGTTTTCCCTTGGCCTGCTCATAGAAGTCCTGGCGCAACACGTCGCCGCGCCGCAGGGGAAATCCCCTGATTTGTTCCTGCAGAACCTTTTCGCGGGCGCCGGGGCCGACAACCGTCACCTCCACACGCTCGACGCGGACCGGCTCGCCCGGATGGATCTCCACTCTCAGGCGATGCGCTCTCTCGGTGACCTTCTCGGCGGGGGCTTCGACCCCCCCGAGATACGACTCGACCTCCCCGGTAAGTGTCTCGACCTCTTCGAGGTGCGCTTCGACCCGGGCGTGGTAGTAGCCGAAAGGCTTGAGCGCCTCGCCCGCCAGTCGCGGCACCTGGCGCGCAAAGCGCTCCGCCCACTCCCGGTCGACGCCGCCGTCCCTTACCAGTCCGGGGGGAGGCGCCAGGGCCGCCTGCAGGTTTTTCAGCGGCTCGCCGGCCACCCCCTCGATCACCACCCGCAACGGCTCCGCCGCCCGCAGCTTGCCGGGAATGACGACGCCGGGTATCAGCAGAACCATCAACACAAAAAGGAGCGGGCGCAGCCCCGGACCGGCACGCTCCATCACTTGCTCCGACGTCGAAATCGCATCGTGCTACTTCACTTTCCGGATTTCAGCCGCGCAGCCTCTTTTCCAGGTAATCCCTGAGCGCCACGGCATTGTTGTGCTTCTCGTCCTTCGCCCCGAAGACCAGGGTCAGGCTTCCCCCCCGCGCCTTTTCGGCGAGTTCGGCCACCAGTTCCTCTTTCTGCTCCAGTTCGGCGAAGTAGCGTTGGCGAAACCCTGTCCATTTGTCCGGATCGTGGCCGAACCATTTGCGCAACTCATCGCTCGGAGCGATTTCCCTGCACCATTCGTCGATTCGGCCCTCTTCCTTGCCGACCCCGCGGGGCCAGAGACGGTCGACCAGCACCCGACAGCCGTCGTTGCGGTCAGGTGGATCATAGACCCGCTTCACCCGTATCGCCATTGAACCCTCCCCGAGCCCTGGGCAGAATTGCAGGGCCGGCATTGCCATCCGGCCCGTACTCTGGCATTATTCTATTCGATCAGCGAACGAAAACAACATTTTCCGCAGGAATCCCGCCATGGCGCCTCGCCGCTGTCTGTTTGTCCCGCTTCTTCTGTTACTGCTCACCGCCACGCCGGCGCGTGGCGGCTTTTCATCGACCCTCCCGGGACGGAGCCCGGTCCCCGTCGTCGGCAGCAATCAGATCATTTTCACCGGAAAGGATGATACGCTGATTCAGCTCGCCCGGGCGAACGGCCTGGGGTTCCAGACACTCGCCGCCGCCAACCCCGGAGTCGACCCCTGGTTGCCCGGCGCCGGCCGCCCCCTGTTGCTTCCCTACTCGGCGGTTCTGCCCGACCGGCCGCAAACCGGGATTACGGTCAATCTCGCCGAACTTCGGCTCTACCTGGTCTGGGAAGAGGTGGGATTGCAGCGGGTGCGCATCTACCCCATCGGCATCGGCGACGAGGGATGGGAAACCCCCGAGGGGACCTTCTCCGTCCTCCGCAAGGTTGAACAACCGGTCTGGAATCCACCTGAAGCGATCCGCCAGGAGCGCCCGGAGCTTCCCCTCCGTGTGCCGCCGGGACCGGACAACCCCCTGGGCGACTACTGGCTCGCCTTTACGCCGCAGGGGCACGGCCTCCATGGCACCCACAAGCCCTACGGGGTCGGCCGCCGGGTCAGCCACGGCTGCCTGCGGCTCTACCCCGAGGACATCCGTGATCTGTACGACCGGGCCGAGGTGGGAACGCCGGTGCGGATCGTCTACAAGCCGTTCAAGGTGGGGGTGCAGGACGGAATTCTCTACATCGAGGCGCACCGCGATTATCGCCGGAAAGTAACCGACCCGCGATCAGAGATCGCTCGCCAGGCCAGGCTGGTCGGCTGGAGGAATGCGCTCGACTGGCCGGCCATCGAGCGGGTAGTTGCCGAGGCACGGGGGGTTCCTGTCCCCGTATCGGGACGAAGGACGGCTGCCGCCGGGGAGACCGGGGGATTCTGATCAGACGGAAGGGATCGACCGGGATGCCTTGAAAGACACACTTGAAGGGCCCCGTTGCCGGGGCCCTTCGCGTTTGCTTTGCCTACTTTTTCATGCCCATTTCAAAGGCCTTCTGGGCCTTGAGGGCGCTCTGCTCGGCCTGCCCGGCGGCCGTCTGCGCCTGTCCGGCCGAAGCCGCGGCGGACTGAGCCGCCGCTTCAGCCTTCTGAGCCGCGGCTTCCGCCCGACCGACGGCCGCTTCGGCCTTCATGGCTGCACTGTCGGCCCGCCCGGCGGCTGCCTCGGCGGTCTGCGCCGACTTGGCGGCGTTCTGGCTGGCGGCCAGGGCCTGGTCGAGAACTGCCCGGTCTTCTTTGGCTAGTTTTGCCGTACAGCCGGTCATTACCATCAACAATACCCCCGCCGTTGCCAATCCTAACTGTAGCTTTCGCATGCAATCCTCCTCTTGGTTTGAAATGAACTGCAATAATCAAAACAGATTAAGGCAAGCTGTCAATAGGACCACGCGAATTTTCCGGTATCCTCCGGGCTTTCAACCCTTACGCGCCTGGGGGGCGGGGCTCCCGGCGTGAAGGGAGCCGTTCCGGCCCGACCAGTAAAGGCCGATTGACCGTCTCGGCAATCCCCCCGAGCATGCCGTTGAAAACCAGTCCGTGAAACGGCAGGACGGCGTACCAATAGAGCAGTCCCCAGAGCCCGCGCGGCAGGAACCGGGCGGTCTGCCGCAATTCCGTCTGGCCATCGCCGCCCGGCTGAATGATGAATTCGAGCACCGCCTGCCCCGGCAGTTTCATCTCCGCCACCAGCAGCAGCCGCCTCGGCCGTTCGACGCTCGCCACCCGCCAGAAGTCAAGGGCGTCTCCGGCCTGCAGCTCGGCAGCGTCCCGACGGCCGCGGATGAGACCGACCCCGCCGACCAGCCGGTCAAGGACGCCGCGCAGTTGCCACAGCCAGTCACCATAGTACCAGCCGGTGCGGCCGCCGATCCGGCTCACCACTGCCCAAAGCGCTTCGGGCGAAGCGGCCAGGACGATGCGGCGGCCGTCCTCGAGAATAGTCCCGCCGGCCCAGCGCGGGTCGCTCGGGATGCTCCATTCGGCGGGGGGAATGCGGCCGGCATCGATCCAGCTGCTCTCGACCGTCTGCTGGCGCAACCGCTCCAGGGCCAGGCGGATCGCCTGCCGGCAGTCGAGGAGCGGCTGGTGGATCAGCGTGCGGATGCGGTTGTCGCGGCAGACCACCGGGTTGCGCAGGCCCTCGGCGAGGGGGCGGGCCAGCGAGGCGGGAACCGGGGTGACGAGATGGATCCAGTAGGAACTCAGCCTCGGCGTCAGCACCGGCACCGGGATGATCAGCCGCCGGCGCAGTCCGGCCTCCTCGGCATAGATCTCCATCAGCCGGCGGTAGCTGACCACCTCCTCCTGGCCGATATCGAAGGTTTCGCCGACCGTCGCCGCATTCTCCAGGCAGCCGATGAGATAGCCGAGCACGTTGCGCACGCCGATCGGCTGGCAGGGGGTGTCGATCCAGCGCGGGGTGAGCATGACCGGCAGCCGCTCGACCAGGTAGCGCAGAATCTCGAAGGAGGCGCTCCCCGAGCCGATGATCATCGCCGCCCGCAGCACCGTCACCGGCACCGGGCCGGTGCGGAGAATCCGGGCGACCTCGGCCCGCGACGCCAGGTGGTGACTGAGCCCTTCCCCTTCCTCGCCGAGTCCGCCCAGGTAGATGATTCGCTGCGCCCCGCCGGTGGCGGCGGCAGCGACCATGTTTTCGGCCGCTTGCCGGTCGGCCTCGGCGAAATCCCGTGTCCCGGGGTTCATCGAGTGAACCAGATAATAGACGGCCTGGCAGCCGCGCACCGCCTCGGTCAGGGAAGTGCGGTCGAAGACGTCCGCCGCGACCAGTTCGGCAGCGGCATGCCTGGCCCAGGAGCGGCCGCGCAGCTTGTCCGGATTGCGGGCAACAGCCCGGACTCGGTAGCCGGCGTCGAGCAGACGGGGGATGAGGCGGCTGCCGACATAGCCGGTAGCGCCGAGCACAGCGACCGGAACTCCTTTGATCGACTCTGTCATGATGTCCCGTTTCGCGCTCAGGGCCGGGAAGGGAAGCGCCCGCGCCTGCTGCGGTCGCGCTTGGGGAAAGTCTAGCGGCAGAGCCTGCGAAAGCAACCGGGAAGCGTCCGGGAAGGCGTGGATGGCGGGAGAAGGCGTGTTTTCAGGCGAGCTGTCTGAGATATTCGAGGGCCTGGCGCAACGCCTGGCC
>DATBML010000451.1:0-3099 GCA_036554885.1 Desulfuromonadales bacterium | reverse complement strand
TCGTCCTGATGGACGAGATGAGCGGCGAGGACTACACCAGCCTCATCGGGCTACCGCTGATCAAGCTGGTCCGCATCCTCGAGCAGTTCGGAATCCAGATCCTGTAAAGCGAAGTACGGCCCAGTCCGGAGGCCGATGTCGAGTGTCTTCAGGCCAGCTTCGTATACGGTCAGTTGGCTTGACCTCGTCCCGCCTTCGGTGGTAATATCCGCCCACTTGTCTTGCCCGAGACCGGTTATCGCAACGCGGCAGCGTTCGCCGAAATCGGTTTTTTTTCTTTAAAGGTCGGTTGAAGGGGAAATGCCCGAGGCCAAAGGAAATCCTTCAGGGCGGGCAACTCTTCCTTTTGCCACTTGCCTTTTGTTCTGAGCCGCTTCTATGGAACACGCCAATTTCGTTCATCTGCATCTGCACAGCCAATACAGCCTGCTCGACGGGGCGGTCAAAATCGGCGACCTTGTTCAGCGGGCTCGTGATCTGCGGATGCCGGCGCTGGCAGTAACCGACCACGGCAACATGTTCGGCGCCGTCGAGTTCTACCTCAAGGCGCGCGAAGCCGGCATCAAGCCGATCGTCGGCTGCGAAGTGTATGTTGCTCCGGGCTCGCGCTTCGACAAGGGGAATGCCCGCGGTTCCTCGGAAGCCTCCAATCATCTCATTCTGCTTTGCCAGAACCTCACCGGCTACCGCAATCTCTGCCACCTGATTTCCGCGGCCTATCGCGAGGGGTTTTACTACAAGCCTCGCATCGACTGGGATCTGCTGCGCCAGCGCAATGAGGGGCTGATTGCGCTTACCGCCTGTCTCGGTGGCGAGATCCCCGGCCTGATCGGTATGAACCGGTTTGAAGAAGCCAGACGGCGGGCCGGGGAAATGGCGCAGGTCTTCGACGGTGACCGTTTTTTCCTCGAACTGCAGGAAAATTTTCTCCCTGAGCAGGCGCCGGTCAACAAGGGATTGATCGAGATCGCCGGGGACCTGGGGCTGCCGCTGGTGGCCACCAACGACTGCCATTATCTCACCCGCGAGGATGCCTACGCTCACGAGGTACTGCTCTGCATCCAGACCGGCAAGACGATGGACGACCCCGGCCGGATGCGGTTCGAGAACAATGAGTTCTATGTCAAAACACCGGCGGAGATGACCGAACTCTTCCGCCACACGCCAGAGGCGATTCGCAACACCATTGAGATAGCCGAGCGCTGTAATCTGGAACTCGACTTCAAGACCTACCATTTTCCCCAGTACGAGAAGCCGGTCGACAAGAATCTCGACGAGGCCTTGGCCGAACAGGCCCGGGCCGGACTCGAGGAGCGCTTCGTTGTCATCCGCCAGCAAAGCCCCGGCTTCAGCGCCGCAGACGAGCAGCGCTACCGCGAACGGCTGGAGATTGAGCTCGACTGTATCCGGCAGATGGGTTTCCCCGGCTACCTGCTGATCGTTGCCGATTTCATCAACTGGGCCAAGGATCACGGCATCCCGGTTGGTCCCGGGCGCGGCAGCGCCGCCGGCAGCCTGGTCTGCTACGCCATCCGTATCACCGATATCGACCCGCTTCCCTACAACCTGCTGTTCGAGCGCTTTCTCAATCCCGAGCGCGTCTCCATGCCCGATATCGACGTCGACTTCTGCATCTACGGACGCGAGCGGGTGATCGACTACGTGCGCAACAAATACGGCGCCGAGAACGTTGCTCAGATCATCACCTTCGGAACGATGCAGGCCAAAGGAGTCATTCGCGACGTCGGCCGTGCACTTGGAATGTCCTTTGCCGAGACCGACCGCGTGGCCAAACTGATTCCGGCGGTCCTCAATATCACCCTCAAGGAATCACTTCAGCAGGAGCCCAAGCTCAAGGAGTTGGCCGAGAAGGATCCCAGGATCAAGGAACTCGTCCAGATTGCCCTGGCCCTTGAGGGGTTGACCCGGCACGCATCCACCCACGCCGCCGGTGTGGTGGTGACCCCCCGGCCGCTTCCCGAGTATTTGCCCCTCTACACCGATCCCAAATCGGGCGGCCAGGTCACTCAGTACGCCATGAGCTACGTCGAGAAGATCGGCCTGGTCAAGTTCGACTTTCTCGGTCTGAAGAACCTCACCGTGATCGACAACGCGGTGAAGCTGATCCGCGCCGGCAAGGCGCCGGAATTCGACATTGCCGCCCTCGGCTACGACGACGCCGAGGCCTACCACCTGCTGCAGGCCGGCAACACTACCGGGGTCTTCCAGCTCGAATCCTCGGGAATGAAAGAATTGCTGGTCAAGCTCAAGCCGTCCTGTTTCGAGGACATTATTGCCGTCTGTGCCCTTTACCGTCCCGGCCCCCTGGGCAGCGGGATGGTCGACGACTTCATCCAGCGCAAGCATGGCAAGAAGGCGATTACCTACGACTTCCCGCAGCTCGAACCGATCCTCAAGGATACCTACGGAGTCATCGTCTACCAGGAGCAGGTCATGCTGATTGCCCAGGTGCTGGCCGGTTACAGCCTGGGCGGCGCCGACCTGCTGCGGCGGGCGATGGGCAAGAAGAAGCCTGAGGAGATGGCCAAGGAGCGGGAAAAGTTCCTCAAGGGGGCGAGGGAGAACAAGCTCGACCAGAAAAAAGCGGAGGCGGTCTTCGACCTGATGGAGAAATTCGCCGCCTACGGTTTCAACAAGTCCCACTCGGCCGCCTATGCCCTGGTCGCCTACCAAACTGCCTACCTCAAGGCCCACTATCCGGTGGAGTTCATGGCGGCGCTGCTGACCGAGGATATGGAGAACACCGACAAGGTGATCAAGAATATTTCCGAAGTGCGCGCCATGGGAATCGAGGTCCTGCCTCCAGACATCAACGCTTCCGACCGGTCGTTCACCGTCCACGACAGGTCGATCCGCTTCGGTCTCGGCGCCGTCAAGGGGGTCGGAGCAGCGGCACTTGACGCCATCACCGAGGTCCGTACGGAAACCCCTTTTGCTTCCCTCCACGATTTTGCCGAACGCGTCGACCTGCGGCGGGTCAACAAGAAGGTGGTCGAAGCGCTGGTGAAGTGCGGCGCTTTCGACTCCCTGGGAGGCAAGCGCGCTCAGTACATGGCCGCTCTCGAAGAGGCGATGGAG
>DATBML010000431.1:0-2948 GCA_036554885.1 Desulfuromonadales bacterium | reverse complement strand
CCTCGAGATGGCCGACCGCATCGACGCCGACCTGATCGTGCTGGGCAGCCACGGCAAGGGCAGGCTCAAATACGCGTTCCTCGGCAGCGTGGCGGAAAAGGTGCTGCGGAAAACCCAGCGGCCTGCGATGATTGTGCCGCTGCGGTAGGCTGATGAAAAACGCCCGTCTGCGGCGTTCCCCTCATCTTCGTCGCTGCGACGTACCTTCCGGTACGCCTCACTCCTCAGATTTCGGGCGCCTTGCATCCGGGCATTTTTGATCAGCCTGACAAAGTACGTTGGAGAGTAAAAGGCAGGGAGGAAAACGGGCATGGAAGAGACGGCCAAACAGTACCTGCGCCGGGAGGTGCTGCGCGAGATCGGCGCCAGCTGCGGCAGCGCCGGGGAAAACCTCAACTGGCTGCTGGAGAAGATGCACCCCTACTTCTCCATCACCATGCAGGACGAGCCGGAGGCGGTCGCCGCCCTGGCCGTCCGCCTGCACGGCCTGGCCCAGGAGCAGCGGCTGGTGCTGGCCGACCGCGAGAAGCGGCTGATCCTGGCCCGCCTCAACCGGCCCGGCTCCCTCTACGACACACTGAAAAACCTGCGGGAGCGGGAGATCTCCTACGCCCAGTTCACCCAGTCCTACGGGGCGCTGCCGGGCCTGGCCGAAGGGCTGGAGCTGCAGCGCTTCGACTTCGACCGCAAGAGCCACCGGGAGATCGCCGAGGCCGGCGAAGTGAAGATCCCGCCCGGCCTGCGCCGCACCGTCGCGGCGGCAATCGCCGAGCACTATCCGGCTTTCGAGCAGAAACAGTTTGCCCGCCTGCTGCGCCTGCTCTGGCTCAACAACGAGCACTATGTGCGCGTTTCGCCGGCCCGGCGCGTCGCGCAGCTCCTCTGGCTGTTTCAGCAGAGCATCGCCGGCGGCGGCATATTTTTCGATGTCGAGGAGACCGAGGATACTGAGCGCCAGCGCGAGTACCGGGTCATGTTCGCCGCCGGCAACCCGCCGCAGATCGATTTTTTGCAGCAGATCATGGAGGTCTTCAACCGCCTCGGCCTCGGCGTCAAGCGCGCCTACTGCCTGACCCTCAGCAACGGCATCCACCCCTGGTTCCTCGGCAATTTCTACATCCGCACGCGGCAGGCGGAGCTGGTCGACAGGAGCTCCGAGCTTTTCCTGCGGCTGCGCCGGGAACTCTACAACACGCAGATCCTCTCCACCGCCTCGCACGCCTACCGGGAGTTCGTCGCCGGCCGGGTGATGAGCGGCGAGGAGGCCTCCCTGGTCAACGCCTTCATCGCCTTCTGCCACACCAACCTCGCCCACAACCAGCCGGACCGCTTCGGCTACGAGGACGTCCTGCGTGCCTTCCACGGCCACCCGGACATGGCGCTGCGGCTGATCGGGCTGTTCCGCGCCCGCTTCGATCCGGACGTCGGCGAGCGGCAGCCCCTCTACGAGAAGCTTCTTGCCGAACTCACCCGGGCCATCGACGGGTATAACACCGGCCACCGCTACCTCGACGAGGTGCGCCGCGGCATCTTCCGCTGCGCCCTGATCTTCATCCGCCACACCCTCAAGACCAACTTCTTCATCCCCGAAAAGCAGGCCCTCGCCTTTCGCCTCGATCCGGCTTACCTGGACGCGCTCGGCGCCGAGTTCACCGCCGACCTGCCGCCCGAGCGCCCTTTCCGCGTGACCTTCTTCTTCGCCCGGCACGGCTGCGGCTACCACATCGGCTTCTCCGACATCGCCCGCGGCGGCTGGCGCACCCTGCTCAGCCGCGGCTGGGACGACTACGTCACCGGCGCCAACACCCTCTTCCGCGAGAACTACGTGCTCGCCCACACCCAGCACCTGAAGAACAAGGACATCTACGAGGGGGGGTCGAAGATGGTGGTCATCCTCGACGCCGCCGACCTCGACGACCGCGACCTGGTGACCCGCCGCCTCTACAAGCTGCAGTACGGCCTGATCAACGCCTTCTTCGACATCTTCGTCACCGAAGAGGGGCGGGCGAAGGACCCGCGGGTGGTCGACTACTACGGCGAGGACGAGCCGATCGAGCTGGGGCCCGACGAGAACATGCACGACGAGATGGTCGAACTGATCGCCCGCCAGTCGGTGCGCCGCGGCTACCTGCTCGGCATCGGCGTCATCTCCAGCAAGAAGGTCGGGATCAACCACAAGGAGTACGGCGTCACCTCGACCGGCGTGGTCAAATTCGCCGAGATCGCCATGGAGCAGCTCGGCGTCGACATCCGGCGCGACCCCTTCAGCGTCAAGTTCACCGGCGGGCCGAACGGCGACGTCGCCGGCAACGCACTGCGCATCCTGCTGGAGCGCTGCCCGCAGGCGCAGATCCGGCTGATCGTCGACGGCACCGGCGCCCTCTGCGATCCGGCCGGCGCCGACCACGACGCCCTGCGCCGCATCGTCCTGCAGGGCGATGTGGACGCCTTCGACCCGCAGGCGCTGCACCCCGGCGGCTTCCTGCTCTGCCGCAGCGTGCGCCGCACCGAGGGGCTGCGCGAACTCTACCGGAAAGTAGTGCGCAGCGAACGGGGGCTGGAGGAGCAATGGGTGACCCTCGACGAGTTCAACCGGGAGTTCGGCAGCCTGGTCTTCACCGTGCCGGCCGACCTCTTCATTCCCGCCGGCGGCCGCCCCGAAACCATCGATGCCGAGAACTGGCCGCAGTTTCTCCGCCCGGACGGCGCACCCTCCGCCCGCGTCATCGTCGAAGGAGCCAACTCCTTCCTCACCCCGGCGGCGCGGGTCGAGCTGCAGAAGCAGGGCGTCGTCATCCTGCGCGATGCTTCGGCCAACAAGTGCGGGGTCATCTCCTCCTCCTACGAGATCATCGCCAACCTGCTGATGAAGGAAAAGGAATTCCTCGCCAACAAGGAGCGCTACGTCGCCGACGTCCTGGCCATCCTCGAGAAGCGGGCGGCGGAGG
>DATBML010000415.1:0-1685 GCA_036554885.1 Desulfuromonadales bacterium | reverse complement strand
TCTCGAGCACCCGCACCAGCAGCTCGGTGATCCCTTCGATCAGCTCCGCTTTCTGCTGCCGGCTGGCGCCGGTGGTGATTTTCACGTTGACATAGGGCATGGTGTTTTCTCCTCTACATTGCTGGTCGAAGCTGGGGCGCCGGTTGAGTCCGTCGCCGTCCTTGAAGTCTAGCCGATGCCATGCGTGAAGCAATCCGGGCACCGGCGGGCGGGCGTGATGCAGAATCTGCGCTATTATTAATAGCAAAAACGTTCGGGAAAGGAGGCGACGATGAACAGGCATGCCCAGGAAGTTCTGAAAAAGTGTCTGCTGCACGAAAAGGAAGGGCTCGACTTTTACCAGGAGGCAGTGCGAAGCGTGGCCCGGGGAAGGACCCGGCAGGCCTTCGCAACGCTGATCGAGGAGGAGCGGGGACATATCGTGCGGCTCTTCGAGCGCTATCGCGGCGAGGATATCGGCAGTGTCGAAGCCCTCCTGGCACAGGAGCCGCACATCGAATCGCCGCTGCTCCGGGAACTGAAGCAGGCCCTGGACCGCGATCTGCAGGACCGCAAGGCTCTGCAGATGGCGATGCGGCTGGAACAGGCGAACCGCGATGAGTACCTGCGCCATGCCGCCGAGGCCGCCGATCCGGAAGTGCGGGCGGTCTATGAGAGTCTGGCCCGGGACGAAGAGCGCCACTTCCAGGTCGTCGAGTCCGAATACGCGCACCTGATGGCGATGGTGCACGAGACCGACATCGACACCTACGTCCGGGAATGAGTCGGCGGGAAAAGACTCACTCCTCCCCGGCTTTTCGCCGCCACAGCCACGCCAGAGCGGCCGTCAGGCCGAACGCGATCAGCAGCCGCACACCGAGCATGATCCAGCCGTTCCCCCCGATCACTACGAAGATCAGAGTGTCTTCGACGACGGCGTGACAGGTGGCCAGGAAGAGTCCCATCAGGAAGAGTTCGCGACCGGGCAGGCGTTTCTCCTGCGCCACCCGGATGATGATCCCGGCGCCGTAGGCGATGCCGAGGAAGATGCCGGTAAACAAGGGGACGGCGGCCTGGGGGGAGAGCCCCATGCCCCGCATCATCGGCTCGACCGCCCGCCCGGCGCGGCGGAAGACCGGGTGGTAGCGCAGCACCTCGAAAACCGTCACCAGCGGCACGACGATCAGCAGCAGCTTGGCCGCCAGTTTCAGCGCCCCGAACAGGGCGAGCAAAAGCGTTTCCATCATCCCACCCAGAGCCGGTGCCCGAGTTCGAGGAGAATCCCGGTGACGCCGGCAATCAGCAGCCGGCAAAGGGTCAGCAGGCCGCCGCGGGCGCCGGTACTGCCGAGCACCGCCCCCTCCACCAGCAGGTTGTGAGCGATGCCCATCATCAGCCCGCACTGGGTAACCTGCCACGGGGTGAGGTCGAGGGGTGCCATAACGGCCAGGGCGGCGTAAAGGTTGAGGAGAAAGGCGGCGATAAAGGCGAAGGCCGCCGCGCCGGGCAAGCCGAAGAGCTGCATCAGCGGGGCGAAGAGTTCGCCGAGCAGGTCGATGACCGGTGTCTTCTTGAGCAGGTCGACCGCCACGTAAAGCGGAAGCACGAACTTGATAAGTTTTAGCGAGGTCTGCAGGCCGCCGATGAAACCGGTCCGCAGCCGGGTGGGGATGTCCGGGATGGTCTCTGCCACGAGCGCGCCTCTT
>DATBML010000390.1:0-5239 GCA_036554885.1 Desulfuromonadales bacterium | reverse complement strand
GCGTTACGTCGGTAACCTGCCCGCCCCGGCCATTGACAGCTATTTAACGCTCGATGCCCGGCTCGCCTGGACGCCCTGCCGTAACCTGGAACTGGCACTGGTCGGACAAAACCTTCTCGACGACCGGCATCCCGAGTTCGCCTCGGAGAAACTGGACGCCGCCGTGATGGAAATCGAGCGGGGCATTTACGGAAAAATTACCTGGCAGTTCTGATCCTGTTCGACAGCGGCCGACTCGCCTGAGTGGCCGCCATCCGGCACAAGCCGACAGGTTCTCCGGCGGGGGACGAGGTCGGACAACCTACATGTGACGGGTTCACAGGGTATACCCTGATGAAAAGCAGATTGCGCAAAATTTGCCTGACCGTTTGCCTGAGCGCGCTGACGCTGCCGGCCCTCACCGAGCCCGCGGCCGGGGCAGAGTTCAGCGCATCGCAGGTCAAAGCCGCATTCCTTTACAATTTCGCCAAATTCGTCGACTGGCCGGCGGACGCTTTCAGCACGGCTGACGCACCTCTGGTTCTCGGCATCCTCGGCCCGGACCCCGTCTGTAGCGCCGCCATGCAATCGCTTGCCGGCAAAAAGGTCAAAGGGAGGCCCATCGAAGTGCGGCCGGTTTCCGGCATTGAGGGGGCGAAAGGGTGCCATATCCTTTTCATCAGCGCCGCCGAACAGCCGCGTCTGGTCCAGCTTCTCGATTCCCTGCGGGGAAGCAGCATCCTCACCGTCAGCGGCATAGAACATTTTATCGAGCAGGGAGGAAGCATCGGCCTGACCACCGTCGAACAGAAAATCCGCTTCGAAATCAACCTGGAGGCAGCCCGGGAGGCCGATCTGGTCGTCAGCTCGCAACTGCTGACGCTGGCCACGGCCATCCACCGATCCACCAGGAGGGACAAGCCGTGACCGGGCAACTGCTGCCCCTTTCCATCCGGTGCCTGCCGGCAGAGTGGTTGACATGCGAGCCGTGCAGTGCCGGGCGGCAGAATTCTGCTAAACTTTAAGGCAACCCGAACGCCAGCACCGGATTGCCATGAAGATCGTTTTCGTCTTCCCCCCTTTTTATCATCCGTCCATGTACAACCTGCCGCCGCTGGGGCTTCTCAACCTGGCGGCGACACTGCGGGAATCGCCGCACCGGCTGGTCATCCTCGATTTCGTTCTCGCCCTGCGCGACGGTTCGCTGCAGGCGGGACCGGCACTCTACGACGACTGTGCCAGGCGGATTGCCGGCGAGGCGCCCGACCTGGTCGCCTTCTCCGCCCAGTGCACCACCTTCCCGCCGACCGTCGCCATCGCCCGCCGGGTACGCGAGCTTCAGCCTTCGGCGCGGATCGTCATCGGCGGTCACAACGCCTCCTTCGTCGACACCGCCACCCTCGAGCGCTACCCCTGGATCGATGCGGTCATCCGCGGCGAAGGGGAGATTGCTTTCGGCGAACTGGTGAGCGCCTGGGCCGTCGGCGGTGATGTCACGCAAGTATCCGGGGTCACCTGGCGCGGGCCGGCCGGAATCGTGCGCAACCCGGAGCGGGAACTGGTCGCCGACCTCGACACCCTCCCGCTCCCCGACTACGGCCTGCTGCCGTCGCTCGAAGCCTATCGGACCGCCTGCGGCCTGCCGCGCAGCATCGCCATCCTCGAAGTCGGCCGCGGCTGCCCGCACCGCTGCGTCTACTGCTCCGAGGCGAGCTTCTGGCGGCGGCGCACCCGCACCTTCTCCATCGACCGCCTGGCGCTCGAGATGCGCCAACTGCGCGACGGTCACGGCGCCGAATGCTTCCTGCTCGCCTACGACCAGTTCACCACCGACCGCCGGTTCGTCGAGGACTTCTGCACCCGGCTGCTCGATGAAGGGTTGCAGGGCACCCCCTGGTACTGCATCTCGCGGCTCGACACGGTGGATGCGGACCTGCTCAAGCTGATGCGCCAGGCTGGATGCGAGTCGATGTGCTACGGCATCGATTCGGGTTCGCCGCGCACCCTCGCTTTCATCCGTAAGCAGATCGACCCGGCGATCCTGCTGCAACGGGTGCGGACGACCACCGCCCAGGGGATGGTGCCGACCCTGAGTTTCGTCATCGGCTTTCCCGAGGAGAGCCGCGAGGACATCGAGGCGACGCTGGAGCTGGCCCTGCGCAGCGCCGTCACGGGGAACATCAACCCGCTGCTGCAAATGCCGACGGTGCTGCCGGGAACCGAGCTGCACCAGCGCTATGCCGGACACCTGGTGCGGGAGGTCGACACCTACTTTGCCCTCGGCATCGAGTTCGATGGACACCGGCGATTGGCCGAGGATGAGGAGCGGATCGACGGCGACCCGCTGCTCTACAGCAGCTTCTACAACCTGCCCTGTCCCGCTCTCCCACTGCCCGAACTCGACCGGCTGGCCCGCTTCTTTCCGCTGCTCGTCCAGTTCTATCCCCGCTCTTGCCTGCTCCTCGCCCGGGCGCTCAATCGTCCCCTCGCCGGGCTGTTTGCCGATTACCTCGCCTACGTCCGGAGCCGCGAGCAGTATCCCGAGGCGAGGCTCACCGCCGCCGACTGCTACCGGCATTTCGCTTCTTTCGCCGAAGAGCAGCTCGGTCGCGCCCGGCCTCCGGCCTGGCCGCACCTTCCCGACCTGATCGCCTACGAGACGCGCTCGCTGGAGGTCGCCAAATTTGCCAACCGGAAAATTCCGGGTAATATAGATATTTACAATCCGGACGGCTGGCGGCCCGCGGTCAGCCGCCATGCGCTGGTGGCCGGCTTTCGCTACGATCTGCCGGCCATCCTCGCCGATCTCGGGGCGGGCGACATTCGCGAGCGCTACTCCGAGGCGCCTTGCTGGCTGGTCTTCCGCCAGTCGGGCAACGAACTGGAGGTTTCCGCGGTCAACGACTTCGGCCGGGACCTGCTGGAACTCTGCGACGGCACACTGACACCCATGCAGATTGCCGACCGGCTGCGCGGATGCTACGGGGCAGCGACCGACCCTGACGAGTTCGACGAACGATGTCTACAGGCGCTGCGGCAGCTGGTCGACCTTCGGTTCGTTGCCGCCGACGATATTCAAGACTCAAACGAAGGGAGGTGATTCCATGCTGGAAGTGAAAAAAGTCGAGAAAAAGGAGACGGCAGCTGCCAGCTGCCATGCCCCGTCGTGCCACGCCCCGTCCTGTCATGCCCCTGCGTGCCATGCGCCTTCATGTCATGCCCCTGCCTGCCACGGCCCCGCCTGAGTGCGGGATGCTCTCTTGGAGGTGAAGAGCGGGGCACCCCGGCGGGTTCCCCGCTCTTTTTTTACTGATTCGACCTTATGGACTCTAAACTTCTCGATCTCCTCATCTGTCCCGCCTGCCTGCCGGGCGAAAAGCCGCTGCGGCCGGCCGCGCTGACACACGCCGGCGGCGACGTTCTGGCCGGGCGCCTCGAATGCCCCGGCTGCCATCGCCACTATCCGATCGAAAAGGGGGTGGCGATCCTGCTGCCCGAAGCGAAGACGGCGGAGCAGCGGGCAGCCGACCGCTACGAGTCGTCGGCCGCTGTCGCCTCCTACCTCTGGGGCCATTTCGGCGATCTGCTCGACGACCCCGAAGCGACCGACGCCTACGTCCGCTGGGCCGGCCTCGTTGAAGGGGTCGACGGGCCGGCTCTCGATGCCGGCTGCGCCGTCGGCAGGCTGACCTTCGAACTGGGCCGGCACTGCGAACTGGCCGTCGGCATCGACCGCTCCCTCGCTTTCATCCGGCTCGCCCGCCGGCTGAAGGAGGAGGGGAGGTACGCCTTCCGGCTGTTTCTGGAAGGACGCCTGAGTGAACGGAAAACCGTTGTGCTGCCCGCCGACTGGCCGCGGGAGCGTTGCGAATTCCTGGTCGCCGACGCCCAGGCGCTGCCTTTCCCGCGTGGGACATTCCACGCCGGCTGTTCCCTCAACCTGGTCGACAAGCTTCCCCGGCCGCGCCGCCATCTGGCAGAACTGAACCGGGTGGCTCTGCCCGCCGGTGCCCGGCTTCTCTTCGCCGATCCCTTCTCCTGGTCGCCAGCCGCCGCCCCCGCCACAGAGTGGTTGGGGGGCACCACCCGTGGCTCCTTCGCCGGCGGCGGCCGGGAAAACGTTCGCCGTCTCCTCGAGACCGGACTTTCGCCGCCCTGGCGGGTGACGCGTGACGATTCGGTTTGGTGGAAGCTGCGCAGCCACCGCAACCACTTCGAACTGATCCGCAGCATTACGCTGCTGGCCGAGCGCTGAGACGATGGATATTCCGCACCCCGTCATTGACGGCCACGTCGACCTCGTTTACGCGATGCAGCGAAACGCGCCCGAGACCCCCTTCGCCGAACTCGCAACGGGACCGGTCACGCCGCAGACGCTGGCGCTGGGCGGCGTCCGCCTGCTGGTCAGTGCTCTCTATTGCGCGGACGTCCACAACGGGCCGGTCACCGCTGCTTTCCACCTGCGGCAGCTCATGGCCTTCGCCGACCGGCAGCTGAGCGGGCTCGTGCCGATCCGGACAACGACGGAACTGGAGACGTGCTGCCGCGGCGAGGCGGCTCCGGGCATCCTGCCCCTGCTGGAGAACGGCGACGCCCTGGCCGATGGTGGACTCGACGTTTATGAAGCCTGGGGGCTGCGGGTGGTCGGACTCACCCATGCCGGAACCAACCGCCTCGCCGACGGCAACGCCGTTGCCTCTCCCGGTGGCCTGCGCCCGGCGGGCCGAAACCTGGTGGCGGAGCTGGCCCGGCAGGGCTGGGCCGTCGACGTGGCGCACCTGGCCGAGCCCGGGTACTGGGAACTGCTCGATCTATTCTCCGGCCCGCTGCTCTGCTCGCACACCGGCTTGCGCCGCTTCTGCGATCGGCCGCGCAACCTCGGCGACGCGCAGGTTTCGGCCTTGCTCAACCGAGGCGGCGTGCTCGGCCTCGCCTTTGCCCCCGAGATGCTCGTCCCGGCCGGAAACACCGACCTCGAGGAGGTCTTCCGGCAGCTCGACTGGCTGGTGCAGCGCTACGGCGAGACGGGGGTGGCCCTGGGCTCGGACCTGGGAGGCTTCGAGGGGGAATGCGCCGGCCTGGAGGATCACGGCCATTTCGGTCGCCTGGCCCGGCGGCTGGTGCGGGCGGGCTATCCGGAGGCGTCCGTGGCGCGGATCATGGGGGGAAACTGGCAGCGGTTCTACGGCAGGCTGCTGGCCGCTGCCGGCTGAAATTTTTCCCCCCACATGCTCACTTCCCCGAGAAACATTTAAGCTCC
>DATBML010000338.1:0-3029 GCA_036554885.1 Desulfuromonadales bacterium | reverse complement strand
CGCCCTCGACTCCCCGCTCAAGCGGCCGCACAAGGGGGTCGAGGATACCCGCCGTTTCTCCCAGCGCGACGTCGATCTGCTCAACGTCGAAACCAATCAGCCCGAAACAGTCTCCCTGCTCGACCTCACCCGCCAGTCTATCGGCATCGACTGGCAACGCTACGCCGTGCGTGACCGCGAGGTGGCCCAGAAGATTGCCGACCGCGGCGGCAAGGGACAGGATGTCTGGCTGCTCACTTTCGACTGGCTGCTTTCCCAGACCCGTTTTCCCGAAACCATGCAGAAGATGCTCAAGACCGTCGAGACGGCCTACCGCTATCCGGTCGACATCGAATTTACCGTCAATTTCGACGCCGCCGGCACCACCATCCTCAACCTGGTGCAGTGCCGGCCGCTGCAGACCAAGGGTGTGCAGCAGAAAATCGACATGCCCGAGAACATCGGCGACGAGCGGATTTTCTTCGCCAGCGAGGGACATTTCATGGGCGGCAGCATCGCCCAGCCGATCCGTCGCATCATCTTCGTCGACCCGGAAGAATACACGCGCCTCTCCCTGTCCGACAAATATGAGGTAGCCCGACTGGTCGGGCGACTGAACAAGCGCCTCGGCGATCGCAACGAAGTGCCGACCCTGCTCATGGGGCCCGGGCGCTGGGGCACCTCCACCCCTGCCCTCGGCGTCCCCGTCACCTTTTCCGAGCTCAACAACATCACCGCCCTGGCCGAAATCGCCTTCACCGGCGGCAACCTCATGCCCGAGCTCTCCTTCGGCACCCACTTTTTCCAGGATTTGGTCGAGGCCGACATTTTTTACGTCGCCATCTTCCCCGAGAGCCCCGGATGCAGCTTCAACCGCGCATGGTTCGACAGCCTGCCCAACGCCCTCGAAGGGCTGATGCCGGCCAGCAGCCGCTACAAACGGGTGGTCAAGGTCTGCAACCTGCCCGACGACGGACTGCAGCTGATGGCCGACGTGGTGTCGCAGAAGCTGCTCTGCTTCCACTGACGGAAACAACCGAAACAGGACCCGCCGTCCCACCGGAAAAAGCCGGTGCGGGCGGCAAATCCTCAAATTTCTCCGCGGCCTTCGCGTGAATATCTGCAGTCTTCAGTTTTATCGCTGCTTATCTGCATACATCGCAGCGTCGGCCGTTCGGATCAGCTCCTTCGCCTCCCGACCATCCTGCGGATAGAGGCTGATGCCGATACTGACGCCAACGCTGCAACGGGATTCGCCCACGGAAATGGGTCGGGACAGACTCCGGACGACCTTCGCCGAAACCGCCTCGGCCACCCTTCGCTCAGCCGCTTCCGAAAGACCCAGGAGAAACTCGTCACCGCCCAGCCGCGCCACCGTATCGCTACGACGGACGCAGGCCTTCAGTCTCCTGGCCACCTCCCTCAGCACGAAATCTCCGGCCTCGTGTCCCCACGCATCGTTGATCTTCTTGAAGAGGTCAAGATCGAGGTACAGAACCGCAACTCCCGTCCGGCTGCGCCTGGCCCGGGCGAGAGCCTGGGCAAGTCGGTCCAGAGCCAATGCCCGGTTCGGCAACCCGGTCAGTCCGTCGTGGGTGGCCAGTCGACGAAGTTGCGCTTCAGCGTACTTGCGGGTAGTTATATCGGTAAAAATGGCTGCATACCGGACGACACCACCGTAGTTGTCCCGCAGTGCAAAAATGCTCAGCCATTGAGGATAGACCTGGTCGTTCTTGCGCCGATTCCAGACCTCTCCCTGCCACCGGCCGGTTGCAGCGAGAGTCCGCCACATCCTGCGATAGAAGCCGGGCCGGTGCCGCCCCGATGCGAGCAAACGCGGAGTCTTTCCCACGACCTCCTCGGCCGCGAAGCCGGTAATCCGGGAGAATGCCGGATTGACCGCGACGATGGCGGCATCTGGATCGGTCAGCATGATGCCGGTCGGACTGGCCTCGATGAGTTCCGCCGCCAGCGGCCACCTTTCCCCCGGCTCTCCACCTCCCGTCGGGAGGTCATTCCGGCCCGCCTCAGGCATGCAAATATTTCCGATTTCTGCCCCCTCCATCATTTCTCCACCCTCCCTCCACTTTTTCCTGCGCCTTCGGAATATCCGAATGTGACAGACAACGCACATGCTGTTTTCACTATTGGTGAATTTAATTTCCGCCAACGGTGAAGTCAAGGCAGAATTTCACCATTGGTGCATTTTACAGCTTCTCTATCGGTGGAATTGTTTGACAATAACGGAAAGACGATTTTAAATACGCTTCATGACCATCGATAAAGCGGAGATCGGCAAGCGGTTCAGGGAAGTCCGTCGGCGCCTGAACATGACTCAGCGGAAGTTTGGCGAGCTTCTCGGGGTGGTGCCAAGCGCCGTCTCGGCGTACGAATCCGGGAGCAAATTTCCGCCACCGGAGAGCCTGGCCCGCATCGTCGAGCTCGGCGGCGTCACCTTTGACTGGCTCCTTGCCGGAGGTCCTCCTCCCGGAGTCACCGAGAGAACCCCGCTGGAGCGCCCCACCGGCCAGATAAGCGAGCATCAACGTGAGCCCACGGGCGGCGAGGCCAGGGTGGCAGAGATGCTGGCCGGCTTCACCGCCGGTGAACCGACCCATCCTTCCGCGCTGGAGCGGCGCCTGTTGCTGCAGTTTCGTCTGCTGCCGGTGGATCGGCAGGAAAAGCTCATCGAGGACATCGAACTGATAAACGTCGGTCTGCGGCGCCGTACCGGTGGCTGGAGGGGCACCGACAAAGAGGATCAGGGAGAGGTGTAAGCAACTGAGGGATATTTATCATCCGTCTGCAATTGGAGGTACGCGCATGGAGGTCCTTGAAGCCATCAACACCCGCCGAAGCATCCGCAAGTTCCTGGACCAGCCGGTAGAGCCGGAAAAACTCCGGATGGTGCTGGAAGCTGCGCGCATGGCGCCTTCCTGGTCGAACCTCCAGTGCTGGCGTTTCGTGGTCGTGCAGGACCCCGCCACCCGGGCGACCCTCAGCGACCTGTCGTTCGTCGAATCGTTTTTTGCCGCCTACGGATTCAGCAA
>DATBML010000327.1:0-1711 GCA_036554885.1 Desulfuromonadales bacterium | reverse complement strand
GACCGCGCCGTTAACATCAGGCTGCGACTCGACCCGGCCTCGCGCGCAGCCTTCGGGGACATCGGCAACACCTATCTCAACTCGGAGCTGACCCGTGCCCGCGTCCCGCTCCGCTCGGTCGCCACGCTGTCGCCGGAGTGGCAGACGAGCAGGATCGTTCGCAGAAACGGCGTGCGCACCCTGACGGTGCAGGCCTACCCGAAGCCGGGGCAATACGCCTCGAAAATCCTGGAGCAGGCGATGCCGAAGATCAAGGCCCTGGAGCTGCCGCCAGGTTACCGGATCTACTATGGCGGCGAAAAATACAACCAGGACGAGACATTCCCCCAGATGCTCGTTGCCCTCGCCATCAGCCTGGTGGCGATCTTCCTGGTCCTGCTCGTGCAATTCAGAACCATCTCGGATCCCCTCGTGGTGATGGCCTCCATCCCGCTCACCCTTTTTGGGGCGGTTCTCGGGCTCATCATCACCCGTAACCCGTTCGGTTTCACCGCCTTCATGGGGATGATCAGCCTGTGCGGCATCGTGGTGCGAAACGGCATCATCCTCGTCGACTACTGCAACGAAAAAGTCGCCGAGGGGGAACCCCTGGAGCAGGCCGCGCGGGAAGCGGGGGCGCGGCGGCTGCGCCCGATCTTCCTGACCACGATGGCCGCCGCGGTTGGGGTGACGCCGATGATCCTCTCCGGGTCGAGCCTCTGGAGCCCCCTGGCGAGCGTCATCGCCTTCGGCCTTATCTTCTCCATGTTCTTCACGCTGCTGATCATTCCCGTCCTCTTCGTGGTCGTCAAGTCCCGCTCCCTGAAGCGGGGGGCAGCCGCCGTGGCGATCGCGGCATGTGCCCTCCTTGCCGGGGGACGGGAGGCCTCCGCCGAGCCGGTGAAGCATTCCCTGACCCTCCCCCAGGCGGTTGAACTGGCTCTCAAGCAGAGCTCCGCGATCAAAATCGGCCGGGAAAAGGTGTCGGAAACCGAAGGGAAAATCGTCTCGGCCCGATCGCAATATTTCCCGCAACTTTCCAACAACACCAAGTACCTGGCCTTCTCTGAGAAGCAAGAGGTCACCGTTCCGGCCGGCGGTCTGGGGAATGTCGCCGGAAGCCCCTTCCCGGACCAGGACGTGAAGTTAGAGCAGAGCGACTCCACCATCCTCTACATCGAGACCACCCTGGCACAGCCGACGACGCAGCTTCTGAAAATCCGTGAAGCCAACAGAATGGCCCGGGCGGATCGCGGCATTGCGGCAGCGGAGTTGAAAAGTTCGGCTAACGAAACTGCTCTTTCGGTCCACCACCTCTATTACGCGCTGCTGGTGGCCGGCAAGGAAAAGGAGGCCGCCGAGGCCTCGCTCGCGGCGGCGCAGGAGAACCTGCGCGAGGCCGAGGAGGGGGTGCGGGCCGGGAACATCCTCGAGGTGGCGGTCACCGGAGCGAGGGCCAATCTGCTCCAGCGCCGGCAGGCCCTGCTCGTCGCGGAGAAGCGGATTTCGGATCTTACCGCCGACCTCAACGACCTTTTGGGTCTGCCGGGCGACGACATTCTCGAAGTGACCGAGGCCGGCTTGCCGGAGCTGACGGAACCGTCAAGGGACCAGGCCTACGAGCAGGCCCGTGCCGGCAACGGCGATCTTATAGCCGCTCGCGAAACGCTGGAAAAGTCGCGCCACGCGGTGCGGGCGGCCAAGTACGAGTACATCCCCGACCTGACGCTTT
>DATBML010000218.1:0-3450 GCA_036554885.1 Desulfuromonadales bacterium | reverse complement strand
TACTCCTTGCGTACCATGTAGACCGGCTCGCCGCCGGCGGGAATGTAGAGAAGTCCCTGCTGAATGGAACCGGTGAAGTAGAAAAGATCAGCGCTCTGCGTGATGAGCACGGCGTCGAGCCCCTCCTTCTGCATCAGGGACTGGAGTTTCTGGAAACGGGCCTGCAGCTCGCTGGCGGGGGTGATGCGCATGGGTTTCCTCCGGAATCAAACGTTGGAGCGCATTGCATGCGCCCGGGCGGACGCAGTCCGCCCCTACATGATGAAATCAGGCCGTCTCGATCCCGGCCGCCTCTTCGAGCTGCAACTCGCGGATCGCCATCTCGCGCAGCTTGAATTTCTGGATCTTGCCGCTGGCGGTCATCGGGTATTCGTCGACGAACTTGACGTAATAGGGAATCTTGTAGTTGGCGATGCGCCCCTTGCAGAAGTCCCGTATTTCCTCCTCGCTGCAGGTCACGCCCTCCTTGAGCTTGACTGCCGCCATCACCTGCTCGCCGTACTTGCGGTCGGGCACTCCGTAAATCTGCACGTCGGCCACCTTGGGATGGGCGTAGAGGAACTCCTCGATCTCGCGCGGGTAGATGTTTTCGCCGCCGCGGATGATCATGTTCTTGATGCGGCCGGTGATCTTGCAGTAGCCGTGCTCGTCCATCACCGCCAGGTCGCCGGTGTGCAGCCAGCCCTCGGCATCGATGGCCCGTGCCGTCTCCTCCGGCATCTTGTAGTATCCCTTCATCACGTGATAGCCGCGGGTGCAGAGCTCCCCCTGCTTGCCGGGCGGCAACGTGGCGCCGGTCTCGATGTCGACAATCTTCACCTCGACGTCGGGCAGCGCCCGGCCGACCGAGGCCACCCGCAGCTCGATGGGGTCGTCCGTGCGGGTCTGGGTGATGACCGGCGACGACTCGGTCTGGCCGTAGGCGATGGTGATCTCCGAGCAGTTCATGTCGCGGATGACGCGCTTCATCACCTCGATAGGACACGGGGATCCGGCCATGATGCCGGTGCGCAGGCTGGAGAGGTCGTACTTGCGGAAGGCGGGGTGCTCGAGCTCGGCAATGAACATGGTCGGCACGCCGTGCACGGCCGTGCATTTTTCGGTTTCGATGGTCTTCAATACCTGCTCGGGATTGAAGGTCTCCACCGGCACCATGGTGGCGCCGTGGGTGACGCAGGCGAGAACCGCCAGCACGCAGCCGAAGCAGTGAAAGAAGGGAACGGGGATGCAGAGCCGGTCCTTCTCGGTGAAGCGCATGCACTCGCCGATATTGAAGCCGTTGTTGGCCAGGTTGTGATGGGTGAGCATGACCCCTTTGGGGAAGCCGGTGGTCCCCGAGGTGTATTGCATGTTGATCACCTCGTACTCGGTCAGGGCGTCTTTGGCCGTGGCCAGTTCGAGGTCGCTGATGCTCTCGCCCAGCTTTTCGAGTTCGGCATAGGCGAGCATGCCGGCGGGCGCTCTTTCTCCGAGGAAGACGACATTCTTCAGGAAGGGGAGGCTGTCGCTGCACAGGGCGCCGGGCGCCACTTTCCTGAGTTCCGGCACCACCGCGTAGAGGGTCTCAACGTAGTCGGTGTCCTTGAAACCCTGCACCAGAAACAGGGAGGTGGAATCCGACTGCTGGAGGATGTATTCCAGCTCGGCCGACTTGTAGCTGGTATTGATGGTCACCAGCACGGCACCTATTCTGGCGGTGGCGAACTGCAGCACGACCCATTCAGGGACGTTGGTTGCCCATATGGCGACATGATCTCCTTTGTTTATCCCCAGCTTGAGCAGGCCTTTGGCAACCCGGTCGCACAGCCGGTCGAAATCCCTGTAGCTCAAACGCAGACCCCGGTCGGGATAAACAAGGGCGTCGTTGTCGGGATAACGCCGGGCGATTGCCTCGAGCAGTCCGCCCAAAGTGTAGTGCAGTGTTTCGGCCATACGCTGAATCCTCCGATAATCAAGGCGATTCAAAATGAAGGCACCGTGAAGCCCCTGACTTCAAAATATAACTATCTGTATTTAAATGTATTTTTGAATATCACAGCCGTCTCCCTTTAGTCAATTCAAAAAACGGTGGCCTCGAACGCCGGGGGGGCGTCCGGGCCGCGGCAACCGTAGCGCCGCAAGGAAATGTGCCCTGCCAATCGTCGCGGGATGGAAAAAATAGGCAGTTGCCGCGGTCATGATTTTTTTCTAGGCAGAAAGCTAACCCCCCTGTCCCCATCCGGGGCGCCTTCCCTTCCCACACCCTTGTCCACAACGCTATCCACAAAAGATGTGGATGCCGGAGCAACAAGGATCAAACTAAAGTTCGACCTGGTTTTTCCGGCGGGGCGAGGCGCCGAAACAATGAGGGGCATGCCCCCTGGCATGCCCCTCTGAACCGAGCAGAAATTTCAGCCACAACCTGTCCCCACGCCGTAGCGGCTGAAATAACGATTACGGATTCCGGATATAGGCGTTCTTCCGGGTGTAGAACCACCAGTTGAGCACCAGGCAGAGAAAATAAAAGACCGCGAAACCGTAGAGGGCGTACTCGGGAGTGGTGGCCTTGATCTGCTCGCCGAAGACCTGGGGAATGATGAAGGCACCGTAGGCCGCCACCGCCGAGGTCCACCCGAGAACCGGTCCGGCCTGTTCCTTGTCGAAGATGATTGCGATCGAGCGGAAGGTCGAACCGTTGCCCACACCGGTCGCGGTGAACAGGACGATGAACAGCACCAGGAAGGGCAGAAAATAGGATTCGGGGGTCGCCGAGGAGTAGGCGGCCTTCATGAACCAGGCGCAGCCGAGCGCCGAAACGATCATGACGATGGAGACCCACTGGGTGACGATGGCCCCGCCGAACTTGTCGGCTATCTTTCCGCCGACCGGGCGGATCAGCGCGCCGATGAAAGGTCCCATCCAGGCGTAGGTCAAGGCGCTGGGTCCGGCGGGGTTGATCGTGGTGTGGGTCATGACCCCGTCGGTGATGACGTGGCAGTAGCCGAAGATGCACTGGATCGACAGGGCGAAGGCCGCCGAGTAGCCGATGAAGGAGCCGAAGGTCATGGTGTAGATGATGGTCATGGCCCAGGTGTGCTTGTTGCCGAAGATGCGGTACTGGCGGTCGAGGTTGGCGCGCAGGGTCCCGGAGGTCAGGTATTTCATGCCGTAGACGGTGGCGACGATGACAATCGGCAGGACGACCCACTTGCTGAGCAGCCCGAGGCCCACCGGGGGCGGAAGGAGCAGGTAGAGGCCGCCGACTGCGGTGGCGAAGGCGATCGACAACAGTCCCAGGATCTTGGCGAAGCTGAGGGGCGGAGGGCCGATGTTGGGCGAGACGCCGTCGGTGACGATGTTGTTCATGCCGAACCAGCCGGCGAAGGCCAGCGGTACAAGCAGCACCAGCCAGACATAACCGGCGTTGTGGATGTAGGTCTCCGTCCCTGCCGGGATCTTGCCGATCAGGGT
>DATBML010000022.1:0-4483 GCA_036554885.1 Desulfuromonadales bacterium | reverse complement strand
ACCCGTACGGTGGTGGCGAGGGAGACCAGGCCGGTGTGGCGGGCCTGCATGACGAGCCCCTGAAAAAGGCCGCGAAAGCCGGTCAGAAACGGCAGAAAGACCAGGATGCCGAGGACCGCCCGGGCCTGCTCGGCGATCTCGCCGTGAACGCCGAGGATGCGGCCGAGGATGAATTCTCCCAGCGGAGTGAAGGCGACCAGGCCCAGCATGATCGAAACCCAGGTCGCCACCAGCAGCACGAAGAGAATCGTGCCGCGCAGCGAACGCCGCCCACGCACCATGGCGATGGTCACGGTATGGTTCTGGTAGGAAGGGGAGGCGACAAAGAGGTGCAGCACCATGGCCACCGAAAAGGCGGCCAGGGCGACGACGAAGTCGCTCTGGCGGGCCAGGCCGGCGTTGATGATCGAGTGGGAGACGCTCATCATCTGCACGTTGAGCAGCAGCGGGAAGAAGAAGAGGGCGATTTCCTTCATGCCCAGGGGACGGGACGAGGTCACAGTGTCGCCAGCGGGAAAAGTGCCTGGAGGTCGAACGGAGTAGCGGCGCGGAAATCGTGCGGCAGGCCGCCATCCTGGCCGATGCCCCAGGCGCAGAAGCAGGTGCGGATGCCGGCGGCGCGGCCGGCGGCCAGGTCCGTGTGGTGGTCGCCGATCAGGATGGTGGTTTGCGGCGCGGCCGCCAGTTCTTCCATCGCGCGCCAGACGGGACGCGGATCGGGCTTTTTCTGCGGCAGGCTGTCGCCGCCGATGACGACCGGGAAGTAACCGCTCAGCGCCAGTCCTTCCAGCAGCAGGAGCGTGAGGCGGTGCGGCTTGTTGGTGACCACTGCCATCTTCATCCCGGCGCTTTTCCGCTCGTCGAGAAACGGCCTGATGCCCGGATAGAGGACGGTGTTCTCCAGCAGGTGCTCGCCGTAATGGCCGAGGAACCGTAGCAGCCGCTCCTCGCTGAAGAGACCTTCGGGGAGCGAGCGCTTCACCAGAAAGGTGGCGCCGTCCCCCACGTAGCCGCGCACGGTGGGAATGTCGAGGGGCGGCAGAGATAGTTCGGCGCGCAGAAGATTGACGGCGGTGGCCAGGTCGGCGACCGAGTCGACCAGGGTGCCGTCGAGATCGAAAAGAAAAGTATTGATGCGCATGAGGAAACCGGAAATGCAGAATGTAGAATACAGAATTTGGAATACAGAATACGGTCTCTCTGTGCAGTTCTCCTGTATTCTGTTTTCTGTGTTCCTCTGGTGTCTTAAAACAATCCCGCCAGCCAGTCGAAAAGCCCCGTCTCCCTGACCTTGAAGAAGAGGACGACGGCGACCGCCAGCGGCGAGACGAAGCGGATGAGAAAATGCCAGGTGGGGTAGATCCAACCGGCGCCGCCGGCGATCAACTCCTCCTTCTCTTCGCGGCCGCTCCAGAACCAGCCGACGTAAATGGAAATCAAGAGGCCGCTGATCGGCAACAGGTAGTTGGAGGCGAGCAGATCGAGCGAGTCAAAGAAGACCCGGTCGCCGATCAGCTTCCATTCGGCCAGCGAGTTGTAGGAGAGGGCCGTCGGGAGGCCGACCACGAAGGCGAGTCCGGCGAGAAAGGCGGTGGCCCGGTTGCGTCCCCAGCCCCGCTCGTCGATCAGGTAGGCGACCTGAGCCTCGAGCAGGGAGATGGCGCTGGTCAGGGCGGCGAAGGCGAGCAGCAGAAAGAAGACGATCGCCAGGAAGTAGCCGCCGGGGATCATCGAAAAGACGACGGGAATGGTCTTGAAAACCAGCCCCGGCCCGGCGGCAGGCTCCATGCCGACCGAGAAGACCACGGAGAAGATGGCCACTCCCGCCATCAGGGCGATGAGCGTGTCGAGAATAACCACGCGCAGGCCGGCTGCCAGCAGGTCTTCGCTCTTTGCGAGATAGGAGCCGTAGGTGATCATCGCCGCCATTCCCAGCGAGAGGGTGAAGAAGGCGTGTCCCATCGCCTCGAGAACCGAGCCGGCGGTGAGGCGGTGGAAGTCTGGCCGGAACATGAAGGTGATCCCCTGCCAGGCCCCTTTGCTCAGCAGGCCGTTGACGAAGAGCAGGGCGAGCAGGGCAAAAAGGATCGGCATGAGGATCTTGTTCCAGCGCTCGATCCCCTTCTGTACGCCGCCGATGACGATGCCGAGGCAGAGCAGAATGAAAATGCAGTGCCAGAGGATCTGCCGGGGACCGTCGCCGACCAGGTCGCCGAACATTCCCTCGATCGCATCGGCCGGCTGACCGGTGAAGCTGCCAGTCAGCGCCCGGTAGATGTAGTCGAGGGTCCAGCCCGCCACTACCGAATAGTAGGAGAGGATGATGAAGGCGGCGATGATGCTGATCCATCCCGCCGAAAGCCAGGGGGAGCGCCTCCCTTCGAGGTGGACGAAGGCGCCGACGGCATCACGGCGGGTGTGGCGGCCGATCATCAGTTCGGCCATCATGATGGGCAGGCCGACGACGGCGACGCAGACCAGGTAGACCAGGACGAAGGCGCCGCCACCGTTGTTGCCGGTGATGTAGGGGAATTTCCAGATATTGCCGAGACCGACCGCGCTGCCGGCGGCGGCCAGGATGAAGCCGAGGCGCGAGGCCCATAGGGGGCGCGGCAGGGAGTTGCTGCTCATTGCGGATACGTTCTTTCGCCGAATATCGCCGTGCCGACCCGCACCAGGGTCGCCCCCTCCTCGATGGCCACCGTAAAATCGTGGCTCATCCCCATCGACAGTTCGGACATTTCCACCCTGGGCAGAGCGAGGGAGCCGATTTCACCGGCCAACGCCCGCAGCCGGCGGAAGTAGGGACGGGCCGCTTCGGGGTCGTCGAAGTAAGGCGGCAGGGTCATCAGTCCGCGGATGCGCACATGCGGAAGGCGCGCCACCTGGCGCACCAGTTCCTGCAGGCCGGTTTCATCGATCCCGGATTTGGTCTCTTCGCCGCCGAGGTTGACCTGCAGCAGAACGTCGGCCGTCCGCTGGAGTTTGGCCCACTGGCGGTCGATCTCTTCGGCCAGGGAAAGGCGGTCGACCGAGTGGATGAGGCCGACGCGGCCGCGCAGGTACTTGATCTTGTTGCTCTGCAGGGCACCGACGAAATGCCATTCCACCGGGGCTTTCACCGTCTCCGCCTTGGCCACGAATTCCTGTACGTAGCTCTCGCCGAAGAGCCGCTGGCCGGCGGCGGCCGCCTCTTCGACCAGCGTCGCCGGATGCGTCTTGGAGACCGCCACCAGGCGCACCGCGGCGGGATCGCGGCCGCTGCGGGCGCAGGCGGCGGCGATCTGATTGCGGATATGTGTGAGGTTGTCTTGGATGGACATAGGATGATGGTGATGTTGTAGGGGCGGCGCTTGCTCCGCCCCGGGGCGCGGCAAGCAGCGCCCCTACATGGAATGTTCGAAGAGCCTGACCGCCCCAAGCCGTTCAAGCACCTCGACCACTTCACACAGGGGCAGGCCGACGACGTTGGTGTAGCTCCCCTCGATGCCGAGTACCATAAAGACGCCGACCCCCTGGATGGCGTAGGCGCCCGCCTTGTCGAAGGGTTCGCCGGTGGCAATGTACCCCGCGATCTCCTCCTCTGTCAACTCCTTGAACCGCACCGCCGTGGCGACGGCGCCGCTGACGGTGGCGCCGCTCTGCCGGTCGAAGACGGCATAACCGGAGAGGACCCGGTGGCGGCGGCCGGAGAGGGAGCGCAGCATGGCGGTCGCCTCGGCGGCGTCGCGCGGCTTGCCGAGGATACTGTCGTCGCGCAGGACGATGGTGTCGCTACCGATGAACCAGCGCCCCGGCACGTCCGGTCTCTGCGCGACCTCCCGGGCCTTGTCCCGGCTCAGGCGAACCACATGCTCTTCCGGCGTCTCGCCGGGCTGCACTTCTTCGCTGACGCGACTCGGTTCGACGGTGAAGCGGATGCCGATGCGGGAGAGCAGTTCGCAGCGGCGGGGAGAGGCGGATGCGAGGACGATGTCGGGGGGCAAGGTCACGTTCTGATTCGGCATGGGGGATGGCAATCGAAGTCCGGCAGTGGATTGCGGCCGGATGGAGGGGCGTCAGCCCGCCTGACGGCCGGCCTGCCGGGGTTTGGTGTCGAAGAGGACGATGCGGTTGCGGCCATCATTCTTGGCCTGGTAGAGGGCGAGGTCGGCGGCGCGGAGCAGGTCCGCCCCGCTCTCGCCGTCCTCGGGGAAGGCGGCGACGCCGATGCTGGCCGTCAGGCGTCCCTGCGGCAGTTCCTTCTGCCGGGGAAACGGTGCGTTTTCGATGGCGCGACGGATGCGCTCGGCAACGAATACCGACTCTTTTTTTGCGGTCCCGGCGACCAGCACGCAGAACTCTTCGCCGCCGAAACGGGCGACGACGTCCATCTCCCGAGCCGAGCCCTGCAGCAAGGCGGCCGTCTTTTTCAGGGCCTGGTCGCCCCCGGGATGTCCGCAGAGGTCGTTGTAGTTCTTGAAATTGTCCAGGTCGATCATCA
>DATBML010000132.1:0-3190 GCA_036554885.1 Desulfuromonadales bacterium | reverse complement strand
TTCTTGCCCATGTAAAAGGAGACGAGAAACATCACCACGAAGTAGATCAGCAGCGGGATGGCGATGCGCACCACGTCCCTGGGAATCTGCACGATGAGGTCGCCCTTGAGGCTGAACATGACGACAATGGTGAAGAGTAGGGCAATCAGGGTGATGGGGCTGATTTTCGGCACCACCACGGCATGGTAGCGCTCGCGCCCCATCAGCTTGACGCCGATCAGGCGGGTCAGTGCCCCGGCGATGAAGGGGATGCCGAGGTAGATGAAGACACTCTCGGCGATCTCGCCGATGGTGATGTCGACCACCGCCCCTTCGAGTCCGAATAGCGGCGGCAGCACGCTGATGAACAGCCAGGCGTAGACGCTGAAGAAGAGCACCTGGAAGATGCTGTTGAAGGCGACCAGGCCGGCGGCGTATTCGGTATTCCCCTTGGCCAGCTCGTTCCAGACGATGACCATGGCGATGCAGCGGGCCAGGCCGATCAGGATCAGGCCGACCATGTACTCGGGGCAGCCCTGGAGGAAGACAATGGCGAGGATGAACATGAGGATCGGGCCGATGACCCAGTTCTGCACCAGGGAAAGGCCGAGGATCTTCTTATTGCGGAAGACGTCGGGCATCTCCTCGTAGCGGACCTTGGCGAAGGGCGGATACATCATCAGGATCAGGCCGGCGGCGATGGGGATGTTGGTGGTGCCGACGGTGAAGAGATTGACGAAATCCTTGACGCCGGGGACGAGCCAGCCGGCGCCTACCCCCCCCGCCATGGCGGTAAAGATCCAGAGGGTGAGGTAGCGGTCGAGGAAGGAGAGCTTTTTTGAGATGCCTGAGGACATGTAAAATCTCCAAAAAATTGTGAACACTCACGCGACGGCGCAACGACGCGACGAAAATGCTCTTGAAATCGCCGGGTTTATTTACGTTGCGTCCGTGGCGTCGTCGCGTGAGGCCGGTTTTTTAATTCTGTCTCGAAGAATTCCCGCATCTTCTGCCGGATCTCGTCCCGCACCCGCCGGTATTCGGGGAGGACCTCCTCCTCGCTGCCGGGCAGGCGCGAGGGATCCTCGAAACCGATATGCATCCGTTTGACGCCGCCGAAAAAGAGCGGGCACTTCTCGTTGGCGTCGCCGCACAGGGTGATGACGTAGTCGAAGAGCTCGCCGGCGAATTCATCCAGGATCTTGGAGCGGTGGCCGGAGAGGTCGATGCCGATCTCCGCCATGACTCGGGCCGCCCGCGGATTCACCCGCGTCGCTTCGGTGCCGGCGGAAAAGGCCTCGATACGGCCACCGAGGTCATAGTTGACCAGCCCTTCGGCCATCTGGCTGCGGCAGGAGTTGTGGGTACAGAGGAACAAAACTTTTTTCTTCATGGGCTCTTCTCTTTTTCGGATTTATAGTATCCGCATGGGCGGATATGTCGCGCAAAAAAAAGCGGCTCAGCCGCAGGCCGCCCGGTCCTTTTTCGCCAGATGACTGCGCAGCGAGGCCTGATCCGTCGCTGCCTGTGGAATCTCCGCCAGTCGAACCTGGAGCAGGGCCAGCAGGTCGCGGTGCAGAAGGCTTTCCTCGCCTGCCAGCCGGTAGTACATCCAGACCCCTTGGCGGCGGTCTTCGACAAGGTCGGCATTGCGGAGATAGGCCAGGTGACGGGAAACCGTCGACTGGGGCAGGTCGAGGATGTCCATCAGGTCGCAGACGCAGAGTTCGCCCGCCCCGAGCAGCGAGAGGATGCGCAGCCGGGTTTCGTCGGAGAGCGCCTTGAAGAGTTGAGCGATCTTTTTCATGGTTAAAAATATATCCGCATAGGCGGATAAGTGTCAAGCGCTTTGCCAAAGTCCTACATTCTGTCAGGCGGCTTCCCCTGCCACTGGAGCAAAACGCTGCACGCCAGCCCCAAAAGCCGCTATTTGCCGGAACGGGATGTTTCAGAACCGCCAGCAAAATTTCCATCCTGCGCCCTAACTCTTTGAAACAAAATGACTTTAAATTAATTTTTACACATAAAACTTCTAGCATAAATATTGCATTTACTATATATTGAGTTTGTTTGATATTTCTGACGGAGATCTGCCATGAGTGTGAACCCGCTGCCCGACCGCTGGCTGTTCGACCAGATTTCCCAGGGGATGCTCCTGCTCGACCGGGAGCGCCGCATCCTCGCCCTCAACAGTCACGCCCAGGACTTCTTTGACGTCGGCGAAGATGAGGTCAGGGGGAAGCACTGCTGGGACGTCACCGGTTTCTCCCTCTGCGCCGAGCAGTGTCCGTTCCGCGAAGTCCTTGACAGCGGCGAGGGGCGCAAGACACTCGGCTTCGATTGCGTCCAGGGTCGCAAAACTTCTTCGCTCTGCATCAACCTGACCCCGATGCGCAACGAGCATGGAGAGGTCGTCGCCGTCATGGAGTGCTTCCAGGACGCCTCGATGCTCAAGGACCTCGCCGACCGCCTGCAGAAGCAGCAAGCCCTGCTGACAATCGAGACGGAGCGCTCGCGGACCGTGATCAACTCGATTGCCGACGGCATCTACACCATCGATCTCGACATGCGACTCACCGGCTTCTCGCGCAGCGCCGAGAAGATGACCGGCTACCGTGAGGCGGAGGTGCTCGGAATGAAGTGCAGCGAGGTGCTGCGCTCCAGCGTCTGCGAGACCGACTGCCCGCTGAAATGGACCCTCCGCAATCGGCAGCCGGTCCAGAATTGCACCGCCACCCTGGTCGGCAAGGATGACCAGCGCATCCCCGCCTTCCTCTCTTCCGACCTGCTGCGGGATGCCGACGGCGAGGTGTGCGGCTGCATCGCCGTCATCCGCGACCGCAGCGAAGTGGAATCGCTCAAGGCCAAGCTGCTCGGCGAGTATGCCTTCTCAGACTTCGTCGGCAAAAGCAGAACGATGGTCGAGATCTACGACCGCATCCGGACCGTCGCCCCCACCGAGGCAACCGTCCTCATCGAGGGGGAGAGCGGCACCGGCAAGGAGCTGATGGCCCGCGCCATCCACTACCGCAGCCCGCGCAAGGGAGGGCCATTCGTCAAAGTCAACTGCGCCTCCCTCGCCGAAAGCCTGCTGGAGAGCGAGCTGTTCGGGCACGAGAAGGGGGCCTTCACCGGCGCCTTCAAGGAGAAGCCTGGCCGCTTCGAGCTGGCGCACGGTGGCACCATCTTTCTCGACGAGATCGGCGACACC